>NZ_JBEOOQ010000001.1:0-302710 GCF_040309305.1 Pseudoalteromonas sp. RB2-MNA-CIBAN-0110
TCGCTTTAGCATTTACTATGATGTGGCTACCAATGTGGGCTGATTAATATATATACTACAAAGATCAACAGCCCCTAGTATAATTTAAATAAATAGAACTAACAGCGTTAACTACAATTCTATGTATATAAAATCAAAGTATAAATTATAAATATCTCAGATATTCATTTATTTATCATCCTATCTGTATACAATATCAGCGGCTATTAAATAAGGTACACTCATAAGGTACAACCATGAAAAAACAGATCAGCTTATTGGCACTTTTATGCACCGCTTCTGGTGCCTACGCAGAATCAGCACCTAAAAATGTAATTTATATGATTGGTGACGGCATGGGTCCGGCTTACACCACGGCTTATCGCTATTTTAAAGATGACCCTGCAACAAAAGAAGTAGAAGGCACGGTTTTTGACACTATTTTAAAAGGCATGGCTCATACCTACCCTGACGACCATACTTATGTAACAGACAGTGCAGCGGGTGCTACAGCGCTTAGTAGCGGTCATAAAAGTTATAATGGCGCGGTTGGTGTAGATACAGACAAAAAACCAGTTAAAACTATGCTTGAAATAGCAAAAGAGCGTGGTATGACAACAGCGCTTGTTGTAACGTCACAAATAAACCATGCAACACCTGCTAGCTTTACAGCTCACAATGAATCTCGTTACAACTACGATGATATTGCCAACGATTATATTGATAATAAGATTGCTGGTAAATTACCCGTTGATTTAATGCTAGGTGGCGGTACTAAATATTTTATTCGAGATGACCGTAATTTAGTTGAAGAATTTAAAGCGGCAGGTTATCAATACGGTGACGATATTAATAATCTGGGCCAAATCACACAAATACCTGCCATTGGTTTGTATGCAAGCAAAGGCCTGCCATTTGCACTTGATATAAACCCAACTCGCCTTACTCAGTTAACATCTAAAGCGCTTGGTTTACTAGATAACCAGAACGAAGAAGGCTTTTTTGTGATGATTGAGGGCAGCCAAATTGATTGGTGTGGTCACTCTAACGATATAGCCTGTGCGATGGCTGAAATGGACGACTTTGCTAAATCAATCGAAAAAGCAAAAGCGTACGTTGATAAAAATAAAGACACTATACTTGTAGTTACAGCCGATCACTCAACGGGCGGCTTAACTATTGGTTCGCACGGCCAATTTAAATGGGAAACAGACGTAATTAAAGGTGTTAAGGCAACGGCTAGTAAGTTAACAGACAAACTTATGGAGTCTAAAGACTTAAAACCAGTATGGACTGCTAACACCAATATTGAATTTACAACCGAAAACCAAATCAAACTAGAGCAAGCTAAAAAAATGGGCGAAAAAGCGCTTAATTTAGCTGTTAAAAGTATTATTAGTGATGCGAGCTTTACTGGCTGGACAACCGGCGGACACACCGCTGTAGACGTTCAAGTATTTGCCTATGGCAAAGGCAGTGAGCAATTTATTGGCTCACAAAATAATACTGATATTGCCGATAAGCTAATTGGCTTTATTGAACAGTAATACCAATCCGCAATAATACTTAATCAATTTGAGGGGTTAAATCTGACGTTAACTACGTTAAAAATTTCTGATATAGAACAACTAAATAACGAAATTTTTGCCTTGTTATCGACACGATTTTCTTCCCTCAAAATAGATCACTTAATTAAGCGAATTGGTATAATTTCACCTCGTTTTTAACACAAAAAGCCCGAACACATGTTCGGGCTTTTTATTGAATTTTATCGCTGTATTTATCTAAAACGTTTGAATGAGCTTTAAGCGTATATATCAACGCCTATTAAATTTTGTACTTCGGCTCTGCGTTCTAAATTGGCAAATTCAGTATAAGTAGAAATCGCTTTACTTACTTGAGCTGTCGGTTGGTCGTAAATTGTTTGGCTGTATTCATTGCTTTTAGCACTACTTTTAAACAGTTGATTAGCCAGTTCGACGCCCTCGACACTGCTTTTTACATAATCGGTATTCGTTTTTTGAGCAGCCGGCTGGTCTAATAAACTCTGTGGTTTATTAGTAACAACTTTAGTAGGGCTAACCCTACCCGGAATATCTCCGGTAAAAAAACCTGAACCAATAGGCAGCGTCATTACGCGTCTCCAACCTTAATATTGCATAAAATTATGATTTAAAAACAACCAATTTGCAAATAATATGATTACTCACGTCCTGGTAGCTTTTTCCACGTTACCGTATCGCGCACATATTTAGGTTGAGCGTCACTCGCTTTTACAACGTCACCCGCTAAAAACGCGGCTTCAACATGCGCTAACATATAACGCGCATCAGGCAATGTAATATCAGTATTAATTGTCACGTTTTCAAAGTCATTAAGCACATCAGGATAGGTTTTAAAGCCTGTGCCCACGGCTATAGATGGCTCACTGGTCGCTATATAATCATTGTTTAGTAAATCAGGTTTTATAACGCATTCTTGGTTAACTAAAAGCATTAGATTATTTTGCGCTTGGTAATGTGCAAAGTATATCTCACCCATGCGTGCATCTATGCTTGGATAAACACTAAGACTACCGTTTTGTTCAAATGCTTGTTGCGCCATAATAGCCAAAGTAGACACACCTACAAGCGGCAAATTAGTTGAATACGCCAAACCTTGTGCTATTGCTACACTAATACGCACACCAGTAAAACTACCCGGGCCTTGCCCAAAACCAATGACATCTAAGTCTTTTAATTTACAGTTTGCTTTAGTTAATAGCTCATCCACAAGTGGAAGTATTTTTTGGCTATGTTGCTGCGGACATTCTTCAAAATGATGAAATGTTTGGCCCTGAAAATGTAAAACAATTGAAAGTGCTTCAGTTGAAGCATCAAGGGCAAGAATATTACTTTTGATCATTTTATTACTCTAATTAATTTGTTTTAAAAATGTATTGGCATCTTCTAAGCTTCGCGTGCGGCGCATCGGCGGTAAGCTTTTTAAAAATACTTGGCCATATTGGCGTGTAACTAAGCGATTATCGCATATTACAAGTACGCCTTTGTCTTTACTATCTCGAATTAAACGCCCTACACCTTGTTTTAGCGCAATAACAGCCTGCGGTAATTGTATGTGTGAAAAAGGGTCTTTTCCCTGCATTTGGCAATCTTGCATTTTAGCTTGAAGCAATGGATCGTCAGGGGCTGCAAATGGCAATTTGTCTATAATAACACAGCTTAACGTGCTGCCGCGTACATCAACGCCTTCCCAAAAAGAAGCCGTGCCGAGTAATACCGCATTACCATGGCGGGTAAATTTCTCTAAAATAATACGCTTAGACATTTGCCCCTGCATATAAACTGGGTAGTCTATTTGTGTAGTGAGCCCTTCGGCAACTAAGTGCATCATTCGATAGCTCGTAAATAACACAAAACAACGCCCTTGCGCTGACTTTATAAGCTCAAGTGTTAATTTTACAATCGCATGCGGCATATTATCAGCGTGTGATTCGGGTAAGTAACGCGGTAAACACAGCAACGCCTGATTAGGGTAATCAAATGGGCTATCTACCATCATGCTTTGTTTTGGTTTTAAACCAAGGCTTGCATTAAAATGCTCTAGTTTGTTGTCGACCGAAAGTGTTGCTGAAGTAAATACAAAGCCTGCGCCCGTGTCTTGCATCATTTGAGCAAATTTAGCTGATACATTTAATGGCGTTATATTAATAGTTAAATAACGGCGCGTTGTTTCATACCAGTAACTAAAACCGGTTTGGGCTGTATCAAAAACCCGCTCTAACTGCCCTTTAAACGCAAGTGCACGCTCAAACGGGTGCTCAATTTTGTCGCTTCTATCTAGGCAAAGTTTAAGTACTTGATAAACAAAATCTAAATCACTAATGACGCGGTGAAGCGCCGCGCATATTTGTTTATCACTTAGCTTTTCTCGCCAATCGCCTCGACTGCCATCAACACCAAACTGTAATCGTAAATCAGCAACGCTTGTTTCAAGCTTATTTAAGCTTTTACCTAGCTGCAGCATATCGGGAATTTCGGCTCTATAAATAGCACGTAAATCATTAATTAAATCCACCAGCTTTTTAGTACTAATACTCTCACCAAAATAATCACTGGCAATTTCGCTTAACTGGTGGGCTTCATCAAATATATACGCGTCAGCTTTTGGCATAAGCTCAGCAAAGCCACTTTCTTTTACAGCCATGTCGGCAAAAAATAAATGGTGATTAATCACAACTACATCGGCATCGGCCGCAGTTAAACGTGCTTTGCGTATATAACAGCTTTGAAAATCTGGACACTCTTTACCTAAGCAATTATCGGCTGTTGAATTTACATAAGGCAGTACTTTCGCGTCATCTTCTATACCAATACAATCGGCTAAATCGCCTGACTGCGTTTCACTGGCAAACTTAGCCACCATCGCTAGTTGGTGCATTACGTCGGAGTCATCAGTAGGTACATGCGCAACATGCTGATTAAGTCGGTAGGTACATAAGTAATTGGCACGCCCTTTTAATAAGGCGGTTTTTTTAGAAGCACCAAGCGCTTTCACTAATTGAGGTAAATCGCGGTGATATAACTGTTCTTGTAAAGCTTTAGAACCAGTCGATATTATCGTTCGGCCTTTCGATTTAAGTGCAGGGGCTAAATATGCAAATGTTTTACCAGTACCCGTGCCTGCTTCAACAACTAATTGCGAACTGTTTTTTAATGCATCTGCAACAGCTACTGCCATATCAATTTGTGGTTGGCGAGGCGTATATCCATCTAACGATGACGCCAAAGGCCCGGTTGCACTAAACAGCTGTTTGATAATACCAATCACTTTAAAATAAATAATAGCGGGATTTTACGTAAGCAAAGCATTTAGGGCAAGTAATTACAAAATCGACTTTTATTTTATGATGCAACACACGTTTCAATAATGTGATTAACCACTAAAGTTTACAACAAACACTGTATTTATAACGTACATTTAATTTAATAATGACAATATTTACAAAGCCACATTTCCTATTAACTCTTACTAAAAACAATCCGTATTAAAAGCTATATTTAGGCATAAATACTGTGACTCTCAAATATTACAGGAGTAACATACGCGGGTTTATAATCCTCCTTTTTGTGTGTCGTTTAAAAAATAGTTAAGGTTAATCAATGAATGCTTGGTACCTCATTTGTTTTCTCTCTGCAATTGCAATTTTTATAGCCTTTGCAAACCAGTACATCCTCAAAATGCAAACTACTATTGCCATTACTACCGGCTCTGTGGTTATTTCTTTATTACTGATTATTGCAGTAAAATTATTAGGCGATCAGAACGCATTAGCAATGACCCAAATTGTTTCCAGTATTGACTTTAACGAGTTACTACTTAAAGGCATGTTGGGGTTTTTACTTTATGCGGGTGCGCTCGAAATAAACCTACTTGCCCTGCGTAAGCAGCGGTGGGAAATTACTGCACTGGTCTTGTTTTCAACCATTGCCTCCACATTTATAGTGGGTTATTTAAGCTTTTATTTATTTTCAGTTTTTGGTTTTGATGTCCCTTTTATTTATTGTTTACTGTTTGGCGCGCTTATTAGCCCAACCGATCCTATCGCTGTACTTGCTATTATTAAACAAATGCGAGCGCCAGAAGGCATCTCAGTTCAAGTAGAAGGTGAGTCGCTATTTAACGATGGTATTGGTTTAGTTATATTTACCACTATATTTTCTGTTGCTTTTTATGGCACAGATGCACAATTTGGTGACATAGCAGAGCTATTCTTTGTTGATGCAATAGGGGGCATTGCGTTTGGTTTAGTCATTGCATTAGTAGGCCACTTTTTAATTATTAATAGCCGCGATGTAAATATTCGCCTATTAATTACCTTAACTATCCCAACAGCAGGTTTTGCTGCAGCAAATATTTGGGAAATATCTGGCGCACTTGCCATGGTAACCAGTGGCATATTGATGGGTAATATTACCCGCACTAAAGCAACCGAGCGTACGGGCCCCGAAGACACGCGCTACGTAAAAGATTTTTGGCATGCAACCGACAGCTTTCTAAATGCTCTACTGTTTTTAATAATAGGTATGCTAATAGTCACTATGCCAATCACGCTTGGCGAAATTGGTTTAGGGTTATTAATGGTACCTGTTGTATTACTAGCACGCTTTATAAGTGTAGGCGCACCATTTGTAATTTTTAAACGCTTTAGAACTTACGATAAACACAGTGTTAAAATTTTGACCTGGGGTGGACTACGTGGTGGCCTTGCTCTGGCAATGGCGGCAGCAATCCCACGCGAGCAAGTTTTTGTAGGCGGTTCAGACCTACATAACCTAATCGTTATTGTTACTTACGTAGTGGTTATATTTTCTATTATTGTACAAGGCTTAACTATTTCGCCGCTTATTCAAAGCAGCATTAAGTCAGCTGAGCAAGCCAAGTAATAAATGCTTTGTCTGCAACACATTCAGTAACCAAGTTATTATAAAAATCACTTGGTTACTGTTACTCACGTGTTACAAAAACACTTTAAAGTTCTATAAATTGTTATCCTTTTTATTTATCTGCTTTGTTTAAATTAATCCGCTTGAAATGCAAATGAAAACAATTATAATTTTGACTTTTCCTCTACAGGGCTTTTCGATGTCCATAAATAATTCTCACATGTTTTTAAATTTGGTGTCTCTGAGCAAACGACAATTTCAATGTTTTTTTATGCTTTTTATAATGGTCATGGCAAGCTTTAGTGTTTCAGCCTCGCCTAATGAGCAAACAAAAATAAAACAAATTGCACAGCTTGCAGAGTATGTAGGTGTTGATTACGTGGCAGCTGTTGGGAATGGTGAAATACTTGATCCTGACGAATATCAAGAAATGACTGAATTTTCGCACGTTATTATTGAGCAAGCTGGACAGCTATCAAGCCAAACAAATGAGTTTGATACAGTAAAGGCACAAGCTAAAGCCCTGCATACAGCGATTGCCAATAAAGCGAGTGTTGCCGATGTACGTGCAGCAAGCTCAGCGCTTCGTGAGTCGCTACTGACCTTTATGCCGCAACTATCGTTACCTACATCACTACTTCCTGTTGAGCAAACCAAAGCGCTTTTTGCTGCTAACTGTTCAATGTGTCACGGCCCTAGTGGTCAAGGCGACGGCCCGCTTGCAAAAAACTTATCGCCAGAGCCTACCAACTTTACCGATGAAGAACGCGCAACTAACCGCTCATTAATGGGGTTATTTGACGCTGTAAGTAACGGTATTAACGACACGCCAATGGTTGCTTTTACTCAATTTAATGAACAACAACGTTGGTCTTTAGCTTTTTATGTAGGTAGCTTGGCATTTAAAGATGTTCAAAAACCACAAAATCTAGAGCAAAACATTACCGCTTCGCAGATTGTAAACTTAAACCCTGCACAATTATCGGCAGGTCAAAGTGAAGCACAAGCACATTACGTTAAATGGCTTCGTGGTAATCCAGAGCAACTATTTACCGGTAAAAAGAATCCGATAACGGTTACTCGCACACAGTTGCTTGCAGCGCAAGCCGCGCATGCTAAAGGCAATTACTCACAAGCAAGTGATTTAGCAATTAGCGCTTACCTAGATGGCTTTGAGCTTGTTGAAAACAACTTAAATGCCTACGACGAAACACTGCGTAAAAACATCGAAGTACAACTGATGAACCTGCGCCAAACATTTAAAAACGAGAAAGATGCAGCCATCGTTGACGAAAAAGTAAGTGCAGCGCTAGCTCAACTCGCTAAAGCAGATAGCATGCTAAACGAAACCAAACTAACTGATGGTGCACTCCTCTCAGCGAGTTTAGTTATATTACTACGCGAAGGCCTAGAAGCACTCCTCGTTATTATTGCCCTTATGACTGTGCTTATTAAAACGAAACGTCAAGACGCACTTAAATATGTACATGTTGGTTGGGTAACCGCACTTATTGCTGGTGGCTTAACGTGGGCTGCGGCGCAAACATTAATAGAAATAAGTGGTGCAAGTCGCGAAGTTATGGAAGGTGCTGGTGCATTGTTTGCCGCTGTAATTTTACTGTATGTTGGCGTATGGATGCACAGTAAAACCAGTGCGCAGCAATGGCAAAAATACATCAAAGACAATATAGATAAGCGTCTTGAGTCGGGTACATTATGGGGTTTAGCAGGGCTTTCTTTTATTGCCGTATACCGTGAAGTATTCGAAACCGTACTGTTCTATCAGTCTTTATTAACGCAAAGCTCGCCTGCTCAATATTCATCTATTGCTTCGGGTTTTGCGATAGCTGTAGCAATACTGGCTATTATTACGTGGGTATTAATTAAGTACTCAATTAAATTACCGGTTGCTAAGTTTTTTGCCATTACCACTTACCTATTATTTGCACTCTCGTTTGTGCTTATGGGCAAAGCTGTTATTGCATTACAAGAGGCCGACATAATAGGGATTGCGCCGCTACCAATGAGCTTTGACATTGCATGGCTTGGTATAAAATCAACATGGCAAGGTATTGTGGCTCAAATATGTGTGTTCGCTATATTTAGCTTTTATATATTTAAAAGCAAAAACCAAGAGTAATGCCAATCTGCTTAAGAGTTTAAGCTAATTGGCATAAGCAAAATACATAGTAAAAAGGCCCGCAAGGGCCTTTTTGAGTTAATTGCTTATGTATTTAGTAAAGTTGGTATTATCAAGCCCATGTATCTAAATGGGTGTTTTCGTCATCATCTAGGTTGGACTTTTTTTTACTATTTTGATCATCAAGCATATTGAGCTTTTTCTTTTTTTGTAACTCACGCCTTTTTTTATTCTCTAGCTCAACTTTTTCAGCGGCAGCCCCACTTTGCACACCCGCAATATGAAAAGCACTTTTTGACTCAACTTCTAGCCTAGTTATTCTTCCTAAATAAGGGATCATAATATCCATAAGTACTTCCTTATTTTTTCATTTTATTCATTAACCACTTGGTTTGAGTGATAAACAACCAATTATTGGCGAAAATTGCGCTTATTATCTTAATATTATCGACAGTTATAACATATGCTTTAATTAAGCTAAAAAAAACTTGCCATAATATAGCTGTTTATGTTTTTATGAATGCGAAATTTATTTAAACAGATAACAACTGCACGTTAACAAAACAACGGGCAGTTACATAGGATAAAAAATGCGCTTAAACCTGACAACAGTACATCATCACCACCATTCACCGGAATAACCTGTCAGGTCTTTCGCTGAGAGGTTATTCCTAAAAGGAACCTCTGGCGATTCAAATAGCATTGATTCATTTTCGCCCTGAGGTTCCCCTCGGGGTTTTTAGTTTTTAAATTAAAGGAAAATGAATAATGAACAACAGTAATCGTCTACGTATCGCCATCCAAAAAGGCGGCCGCCTATCTAAAGATTGTCAAGATCTGCTTAAACAGTTAGGTGTTAAACTTAACCTTCGTGAACAACGCTTAATTGCACACTCAACTAATATGCCAATTGACGTACTACGTGTGCGCGATGACGATATTCCGGGTTTAGTAATGGACGGTGTATGTGACTTAGGTATAGTTGGCGAAAACGTACTTGTAGAAGTTCAAGCAGAACGTGAACGTCAAGGTGTTCCAAGCGAAGTAACCAAACTTTCAAAACTAGACTTTGGTTACTGTCGTCTTGCACTTGCATGGCCACAAGAGCTTGGCGCTCGCGATAAGAGCTGGTTTGAAGGCAAACGTATTGCTACTACCTACCCAGAAATCTTAACTCAGTGGTTAAAGCGCGAAGGTATTAACGCAAGTACAGTAATGCTTACGGGTTCTGTTGAAGTAGCACCGCGTGCAGGTTTATCTGATGCAATTTGTGATTTAGTATCTACTGGCGCAACACTTGAAGCTAACGGCTTGATTCAAGGCGAAACAATTTTAGAATCAAACGCGTGTTTAATTCAAAATAAAGATCTTCAAGATGCTGACAAACTAGCACTAATCAATAAGCTTATGCCGCGCCTACGTGGTGTTAGACAAGCTAAAGAAAGCAAATACATCATGCTACACGCACCAAAAAACAAACTTGATGAAATTTGTGAAATTTTACCAGGTTCTGGTCAACCTACTCTACTTGCCCTTGCTGGTAACGATGAATACGTAGCACTTCACATGGTAAGCAGCGAAACATTATTTTGGGAAACAATGGAGCAGTTAAAAGCCCTAGGCGCTAACTCTATTTTAGTTATGCCAATTGAAAAAATGATGGAGTAAGTGCCATGCTTCGTTGGAATGAGGAATCTTCACAAGTACAAGCAGCGGCGCTAATGCGCCCTGCAGTTTCTGCCAGTGCCAAGGTTGAAGCTATATGCAAAACTATTTTAGCTAACGTAAAAGAGCAAGGCGATGAAGCCTTACTTAGCATGGCTAAAGAGTTTGATAATAGATCTAACCCTCGCTTATGTGTTCCGCTTGATGAAATTAACGCATCAGAGCAAGCACTGAGTGCAGAGCTTAAATACGCAATTGATACCGCTTATGCAAACGTTAAACGTTTTCACGAAGCGCAATTGCCAAAAGATATTAAATTATCGACCCAACCAGGCGTTGTATGTGAACTGAAATATCAAGCCATCGAAGCAGTCGGTATTTATGTACCCGGTGGCAGTGCTCCACTGCCATCGTCGGTTATTATGCAGGGTGTATTAGCGCAGTTAAGCGGCGCAAAAACCGTTGTACTTGCTACACCGGTACAAGGTGATAAAGCGATTAACCCTGCTATTTTATATGCAGCTAAGTTATGTGGCATTACTACATTAATAGAAAGTGGTGGCGCAGGCGCAATTGCAGCAATGGCTTATGGCACCGAATCGGTTCCTAAAGTGAACAAAATATTTGGCCCAGGTAATAGCTTTGTAACAATGGCTAAACAGCTCGTTGCGCAAACTATTCCAGGTATGGCAATTGATATGCCAGCAGGTCCGTCTGAAGTACTTGTTATTGCAGATGAACGTGCAAACCCAGAATTTATAGCCGCCGATTTACTCTCACAAGCAGAGCACGGTGCAGACTCGCAAGTTATTTTATTATGTAACAGCGAGAGTATTATAGAACAAACTCAGCAGGCACTTACACGCCAGCTGGCTAATTTGAGCCGCAAAGAAACAGCCGAGCAAGCGCTCGCTAATTCTTCACTTATTTTAGTTGATTCAATTGAGCAAGCATTTGATGTATCGGCGCAATACGGACCAGAGCACTTAATTTTACAACTAGGCGATGCAACACCATACCTAGATAAAGTTAAAAACGCAGGCTCAGTATTTGTAGGTGACTACACGCCAGAATCTGCAGGCGATTACGCATCAGGTACTAACCACGTGTTACCAACCTATGGTTACAGTGCAACATATTCTAGCTTAAACTTACTTGATTTTTTTCGTACATACACAGTGCAAACAATTACTAAAAGTGGTTTAACGCAGCTTTCAAAAGCTATTTTACCACTTGCAGATGCAGAAGGCCTTGATGCCCACGCTAATGCGGTTTCAATTCGTTTAGAGGCAATTAAAAATGAGCAATGAGAGCGCACAAGCGTCTAGCTTATTACCTAAGAATATTGCAGCCCTTGCTGCATACAGCTCTGCAAAAAGTGAAAAGCTAACCGGTACTACGTGGCTCAATGCTAACGAAAGCCCGTATGCTAAAAACCTTGAACTGAGTATTGAAGATTTAAATCGCTACCCCGATCCACAACCGCAACTGGTTATTGACCGTTACGCCGCTTATACAGAGCTTGAAAGCGAAAATGTATTAATGACGCGCGGCGCAGATGAAGGCATTGAGCTTTTAGTGCGCACATACTGTGAGCCAGCTAAAGATAGTATTGCGCTATTTTTACCAACCTACGGTATGTACAAAGTTACCGCCGATACACACAACGTTGGCATTAACGCGCTTACCCAAGAATTATTATTAAGTGGCAGTGCTGACGAAATAGTCGAAGCTGTTGGCAGCTCAAAACTGGTATTTATTTGTAACCCAAATAATCCAACTGGCAGCTTAACGCCACTTGATAAAGTAAAAGCGATTGCAACAGCACTTGCAGGTAAAGCATTAGTTATTGTTGATGAAGCCTATATAGAGTTTTGCCCAGAGCAAAGCGCGACTAAACTTATTAATGAGTTTAGTAATGTAGTGGTTTTGCGTACGCTTTCTAAAGCCTTTGCGTTGGCAGGCCTTAGAACAGGCTTTACCCTTGCACAAGCAGCAACTCTTGCGCCAATTCGTAAAGTCATTGCGCCGTATCCGGTATCTGGCGTAGTAGCAAGCATTGCAGCGCAAGCAATTGCACCCGATGCAATTACATCAATGCGCCGCCAAGTCACTATTTTAAATAGCTTAAAAGCTAAATTGGTAGATTGGCTAAACGCATCCCCTGCTGCATTAAAAATTCTCACTGGTGAAGGTAACTTTGTTACTTTAAAATTAGCCGATAAAAACTACTTTAAAATTGCACTTGAGCAAGGTTTGGTTATGCGCGCTTTTACGCTATACGGTGAAGACGACTGGCTACGAATTTCAATTGGCAGTGAACAAGAACTTGAACAAGTAAAAATTTGGTTAGATGGCTTACAAACGCCGGCTACCGCAGCATCTTTAGCAGGAAACGAAGTATCATGAGTAACCCCTATTTATTTATAGACCGCGACGGCACTATTATTGAAGAGCCAATTACCGACAAACAGGTAGATAGCCTTGAAAAGCTAGCATTTTTACCTGGTGTTATTCCTGCGTTATTACAATTACAAGCCGCAGGTTACCGTTTAGTAATGGTGTCTAACCAAGATGGTTTAGGCACAGATAGCTTTCCTACTGCTGATTTTGACATAGCACAAGACAAAATGATGGACATAATGCAAAGCCAAGGCATTAGCTTTGACGAAGTATTAATTTGCCCTCACTTTAACGAGCAAAACTGCGACTGCCGTAAACCTAAAACAGGCTTACTTACCGAGCTTATGCGCTCAGGCAAAGTAGACTTAGCACGCTCTTTTGTTATTGGCGACCGTGAAACTGATATTGGCCTTGCTCAAAACTTATGTTGTGAAGGTATTTTATACGACGGCGATTGGAGTGCGATAGTGACTAAATTGACCACCGCAAACCGCGAAGGTCGTGTTACACGCAACACAAAAGAAACCCAAATTGATGTGGCAATAAACCTAGATCAAACTAAAAATGGCAGCATAGACACCGGACTTGGCTTTTTTGATCACATGCTTGATCAAATTCGCACGCACGCAAACATTGGTTTAAACATTAAAGCCAAAGGCGATTTACACATAGATGAGCACCACCTTGTTGAAGACATTGGTATTGCTCTTGGTGTCGCACTTAAACAAGCGCTTGGCACTAAATCGCAAATTGCGCGCTATGGTTTTGCTCTTCCTATGGATGAATGTAAAGCCGAAGCACAAATTGATTTATCAGGTCGTGCATCATTTGTATTAAACGCTAACTTTAGCCGCGAAAAAGCCGGTGATTTAGACGTACAAATGGTTGAGCACTTTTTCAAAAGCTTAAGTGATAATGCCGCTATTAGCCTTATTTTATCGGTAAGCGACGGTAACTGCCATCACCAAGTAGAAGGCTTATTTAAAGCGTTTTCGCGCGCTCTTCGTATGGCAGTAGCACAAGACACGACCCAACAAACAGCCAGCTCTAAGGGATGTTTATGATTGCCATAATTAATACCGGTTGTGCCAATATAAATTCAGTACGTTTTGCGTTTGAACGCCTAGGGCAAACGCCAACAGTAATTACTTCACCAGAGCAATTAGCGGGTTTTGAGCGCGCTATATTGCCAGGTGTAGGTCACGCATCGGTTGCTATGAAACGCCTAGTCGATAACGGCTGGCAACAAGCTATAAATGAATACCAGCGCCCGCTTATGGGTATTTGTTTAGGTATGCAGTTACTGTGCGAAAGCACCGAAGAAGGTAACGTACAGTGCCTAGGTAAAATACCAGGGCAAGTAAAAGCGCTTGATGTAGGCAATTTAACGTCGCCGCATATGGGTTGGAATAACTTAAGCGTTAATAAAGAGCATGCATTAACTAAAGGGCTAACGCTTGATGAGCAAGTGTATTTTGTTCACAGCTTTGCGCACACCGTAAACGACGCAACACTTGTAAGCGGCGAATACGGTCAAACCTTTTCAGCCATTGTTGCTAAAGACAATTACGCAGGCATGCAATTTCACCCTGAGCGCAGCGCAAAAGTTGGCGCACGTTTATTACAAAATTTTGTTGATTGGCAGTTGTAAGCTGCCCATTAACTAACAAAAAAGAGATTATTTGTGATTATTCCAGCATTAGACGTATTACAAAATCAAATTGTGCGCTTGTACCAAGGTAAATACGACACAGCACAGTTTTACCCTTTCGAACTTGGCGCGCGTTTAAAAGAATACGCCGACAGCGGCGCAGGTAAACTGCACCTTGTTGATTTAGAAGGTGCACGCGATCCAAGTAAAAAACAGTGGAAACATATTCAAGCTGCAACCAAAGCACTTAACGTACCTTACCAAGTGGGTGGCGGTATTCGCTCAGAGCAAGATGTAAGTGATTGGCTAAAAGCCGGTGCAAACCAAGTTGTTATTGGTTCAATGGCAGTAGAAAAACGCGAACAAGTAAAAGCCTGGATTGAACAATTTGGCGCAGAGCACTTTGTAATTGCCCTTGATGTAAATAAAACAGCCACGGGCTGGGCACCTGCTACACACGGTTGGTTAAGTGAATCTGAATTTGGTTTACTCGAGCTGGTAGATTTTTACGTAGGCTTAGGTGTTATTGATTTTTTATGCACGGACATCAGTAAGGATGGCACCATGACGGGTCCATCATTTGAGCTTTACGAAGACTTAACTCGCCACAACAGCACTATTAAAGTGCAAGCCTCAGGGGGCGTAAGCTCACTAGATGACATTAAAAAGCTTAAAGAGCTAGGTGTTGGCGGCGTTATTTTAGGTAAATCATTGCTTGATGGCGCATTTAGCGTTGAGGAGGCATTGGCATGTTATCAAAACGCATAATTCCATGCTTAGACGTTAAAGACGGTCAAGTAGTTAAAGGCGTTAAGTTTAAAGGTCATGAAGTTGTTGGCGACATTTTGACAATGGCTAAAGCCTACAGCGAAGCTGGCGCCGATGAACTAGTTTTTTACGAAATCAGCGCAAGCGTTGAAAAACGCCTACTTGATGTAAACTGGGTAGAAAGCATTGCACGTAATATCGATATTCCATTTTGTGTAGCCGGCGGTATTAAATCAGTAGCTGATGCAGCGCGTGTTTTAGAGCGCGGTGCTGACAAAATAAGCATTAACAGCCCTGCTATTGCGCGCCCTGAACTTATTAAAGAATTACACGATGAGTTTGGTAAGCAATGTGTTGTTGTAGGTATTGATAGCTTTTTTGATGAAACGACAGGTGAATATTTAGTTTACCAATTAACTGGCGATCCTAATGCATCAAGCCGTACGCGCTATAAAACACAAGAATGGGTTAAACGCGTACAAGATTTAGGCGCAGGCGAAATTGTATTAAACTGTATGAACCAAGATGGCGTTCGTAACGGTTACGACAACGAGCAACTAAGTAAAATTCGCGAGCTGTGTGACATTCCTTTAATCGCCTCTGGCGGTGCGGGTAGTATGCAAGATTTTGTTGATGTATTTAAACAAAGCAAAGTAGATGGTGCATTAGCCGCCAGCGTTTTTCATAAAAATGTGATTAACATTGGCGAGCTAAAACAATTTTTAACAGATAACCAAGTGGCAGCAAGATTATGCAAGTAACACAACAAAACCAAGCTCAAGTCGATTTCGCTAAAAGTGAAATGATCCCTGCTATTATTCAAGATGCCCGCTCGGGTGTTATTTTAATGCAAGGCTTTATGAACAGCGAAGCACTCGCTGTTACGCTTGAGAGTAATAAAGTGACGTTTTACTCGCGTTCAAAATCGCGTTTATGGACTAAAGGCGAGTCATCAGAAAACTACTTAAACGTAGTATCTGTGCATACCGATTGTGACTACGATTCAATTTTAGTACTTGCCAACCCAGAAGGCCCAACGTGCCACTTAGGCACACAAAGCTGTTTTGGTGATGAAGCAAAACCAAGTTTAAGCTTTTTAGCACAGTTAGAAGATGTGATTGTAGCGCGTAAAAACGACGACCCTGAAAAAAGCTACACAGCGTCATTATTTGCAAAAGACTTAAGCCGTAGTTGTCAAAAAGTAGGTGAAGAAGGCGTAGAAGTTGCCCTTGCCGCTATGAAACACGATAACGATGAGCTAACAAACGAGTCTGCTGATTTAATTTATCACCTTACCGTATTGCTACAACGCCAAGGCTTAGCCCTTGAAGATGTAGTTAAATGCTTGCAAGGTCGCCATAAATAGCATTAGTTGTGACTAACAAAAAGGCTCATATTTATATGGGCCTTTTTATTTTTACAGTAAATCACGTGTGATATAGTGCGTGGCTAAATTAATCGGTTACTGTGAACTATGAAAAACTATATTATTCCTTCTATTGTCGCATTTATTTTAGCAGGCTGTACCAGCAAAACTAATCAGACTACAACTACAACAACCACTACTACAACGAATCAGTCTGTAAAAACCACAGTAACACTCGATGAATGCAGCACCATAAATAACCTAATAAATGGTTATGAAGCTGGTTTTAATTCAATAAAAACAGATAAAGTAAATAACCAGTTTACTAATAAATGGCGTACTAATACTCATATTATTGGAGCAACCTGTACGGTTACTTTAAATAAGTCAGAGCAAGCAAGCTACCAATGCCAAACACCTGTTAAAACACAAACGCAAACAATAAAGTCTCATCAAAAACTGGCTAAGCAATTACGCCAATGCTTAACCACAACAGGTTGGTTTGAAAGCCAAAAAGAAACAGCAAATTCAATTTACAGCACCTTTGTACTTGATACTAAAACCCCTGTCATTACACTCTCTACCAATCAAGAAGGTAATGGGTTCACTACTCGCTTTGAAATTGCACCACCGTTAGGGCTTTAATAATGCGCCAATTAAATCAAAACAAAAAACCATCTAAATTTAAAACTGATTGCCTAGGAATATGCGAAAGGCGCAGCGGTTACTGCACCGGTTGTGGGCGTACCAACGAAGAAATTTTTGATTGGATAATAT
This sequence comes from Pseudoalteromonas sp. RB2-MNA-CIBAN-0110, assembly GCF_040309305.1. Taxonomy (NCBI): domain Bacteria; kingdom Pseudomonadati; phylum Pseudomonadota; class Gammaproteobacteria; order Alteromonadales; family Pseudoalteromonadaceae; genus Pseudoalteromonas; species Pseudoalteromonas sp. RB2-MNA-CIBAN-0110. The sequence goes on from NZ_JBEOOQ010000001.1 coordinate 17,196, forward strand.
TATCTGAAGATGAAAAAAAAGCGATTTTAGAAACACCACGAACAGATGCTAACTCATAACAAATAAAGCCCCTAATGTTAAAAGTAACAGTTAACTGATTAACTAAAAACTTTTTACTTGTTGTGGCTATTCATTTTAGTTGCGCTAATACAGCTTTCGACTACTTGCTCAAATGAGTTATTAATATCTATATTTATAACATTGGGCTCATCTTCTTTTGGAACTTCTAGCGCTTCAAATTGGCTTTTGAGTAAATCAACAGGCATAAAATGCCCTTTTCTGTCCTGCATACGGCTTTTAACCAGCTCAAAATCACCATAAAGATGTAAAAAGGTAATGCCTATATTTCCGTCACATATTTGTTCTCGGTATTTCTTTTTTAATGCAGAGCAGACTATTACCGCAATTTCATTTTTCTTTTCAATGCTAAATGCAGCATCACGTATTCTTTCTAGCCAAGGCACACGATCAGCATCGTTTAAAGGCTGCCCAGATGACATTTTTAATATATTAGCCTTGGGATGTAAGTCGTCTCCGTCGATAAATTTAGCGCCAATGCGCTTTGCTAATGCTTCACCCACACTTGACTTTCCTGTGCTTGAAACCCCCATTACAATATAAACACGACCTACATTTGTGTTACTCATGTATTTACCCTCGCCTTAATTTAATAATTAATTATTTTCAATGTATATATTATATTGAGTTACGGGTAACATGTTACCCGTAACAAATGCGAAAGTGAAGTTAAACACACACTAAACATCATAATTCACACTGAATATAAGTAGGGAAAAATGTCAGATTTATCATTAATACTAACAGCGGCAGGCTCCATATTTTTATTGCTTTTCTTAGTAATGAAAGTACGACTACATGCTGTCGTCTCTTTAATCCTTGTTTCTATGATTGCAGGATTACTCTCAGGAATGAGCCCTGAAATAATTGCCGCTACAATTCAAAAGGGAATGGCCGGAACACTAGGCTTTGTAGCGGTTGTGGTCGCTTTAGGTGCCATGTTTGGCAAAGTAATGGAAGAAACCGGCGCGCTGGATCGTATTGCCCACACACTTTTACACCGTTTTGGAGAAAAAAACGCTAATTGGGCGCTTACCTTTACGGGCTTTATTTGTGCCCTCCCCCTGTTTTTTGATGTAGCCGTTGTACTTTTAATCGGTATTGTTTTTGCTGTGGTACGAAAAGGCGGTGGCAGCGTTGTTAAAATTGGTATTGGGCTACTTGCTGGGATAGCGTCTTGTCAGGCGTTTCTTATTCCTGCGCCAGGGCCGATTTTGGTTGCCTCTCAATTAGGCGCTGACTATGGTTATATGATTTTATTTGGCCTTATTGCTGCCATACCGGCAATGATTATAGGCGGTCCAATTTGGGGCTCTATTATTTCTAAATCTATTCATGTAGAACTCCCACAGCACGAACAAATTGACGATAACCAAAGAGTGGGTAAAGGCACGCCTAGTTTTGGATTAGCATTAGGTTTAATTGCTCTGCCATTAATTATGATTAGTTTAAATACTATTGGTAGCCGCTTTGTTGAAAAAGACTCTGATTTATATAATTGGTTAGCTTTTATAGGTCATCCATTTACAGCAATTTTAGTTGCCTGCCTAATGGCATTTTATTTGCTCGGTGCAAGGCGCGGTGTCCCTAATGCTAGAATCATGGAAATTTGTGGTAGTGCCTTACAACCTGCGGGAATTATTATTCTTGTCACTGGTGCCGGTGGGGTATTTAAACAAGTATTAGTTGATTCAGGAGTAGGTACTGCACTGGGTAATTACTTAGCTGGCTCAGGCTTACCGATTGTAATACTCGCTTTTGTATTATCAGCCGCTGTGCGGGTCATTCAAGGCTCTGCGACAGTAGCTATGCTTACAGCGTGTGGCTTAATTATTCCAATGCTTCAGCCTTTAGGCCTTGATGGAGCGCAGCTTGCCGCTGTCACCATCGCTATTGGTGGGGGCTCTATTGTGCTCTCCCATGTAAACGACTCAGGATTTTGGTTAGCGAGTCGCTATCTCGGTTTGAGCGAAATGCAAACTCTTAAAACGTGGACGGTAATGGAAACCATTATTGGTACTGTTGGCGCACTTGTCGCTATGATTATTTCTCTGTTTTTGTAAAATTACAGTATGTAGAGTTATCATCACACATATAAAAATTACCTGAGCCTTTTGTTATTTAGGCTCAGGTAATTAAGATCATGTAATTAAGCTCATGTAATTTGAGTATTTAAACACTTTCACCTAGATGAACTATATAACCAGTATCAATTACTTGCTTATAATTCATGCTAGTATCCAAATCGGAATTAATCCGGCTCAACAACTCTCTTCCCGCAACATTACCTATCTGATAACGAGGGGTGATCACACTTGCTAATTGAGGCACCATTGCTTGGCCAATATCATGACCATGAAAACCCACAATCCCCATTTGGCTAGGCACTAAAATATTGTTTCGCTGGCACTCAAAAATAGCCCCAATTGCTAAATCATCATTAGTACAAAACAAACAATCAGTATTTGGGTAGTCAGTACGCGCTTTTTGTAAAAGTTCAGCGCCTAAACTATAAGATGAAGCTTGATCAGTCATCACACTTTTAGGCGTAAAGCCTTTAGCTAACATAGCATCTGAATAACCTTGAAATTTTAGGCGTGTTCGTACATCGAGCCTCGCACCTATATAAACAATATTGCAATAGCCTTTATTTAAAAGTGCTGTCGTCATATCAAAAGCGGCTTTAACGTTATCAAAACCAACCGCTTGCTGCATAGGAGAGTGATGAGTATCCATTATTTCAATCACAGGTACGCCTGACATTTCAATCATTTTTAGCGTTCTGTCTGTGTGTGTGGTTTCTGATAAAATTAAACCATCAACGTGGTACGACAATAAATACTCAACCCGTTTTTCTTCAATTTCAGGGTTGTAACCATAATGGGCTAACATTGTTTGATATCCTGCAGGTCCTGTTACATCTTCAATACCTCTTATAACTTGAGCAAACACGTGATTCGTTAACGATGGGACTAGTACACCAATAGAGTAGCTTTTAGCATTAGAGAGTAAATCAGGGGCTTTATTTGCAATGTAACCTAGCGTATCAATAGCTGCACTAATTTTAGTGCGAGTAGACTCTGATACTTTTTCGGGATTACGTAAATAACGACTCACCGTCATTTTGGTTACACCAACCGCATCGGCAATATCTTGAAGAGAAGAACGTTTGTTTTTTTTCATCACACACAATTAAATAAAATGTTACTTGTAACATACCAACTATTGTGAAAAATCACTACTTTTAGCCATTTTTATTTAGGTTATCGCTAAGCGATTACCCAAGAGATTTAAATAACCTAGATCTATTTTAATGAATAAAACTGTATTTGTACCAATAACATTAAACAGAGGCTCAGATACTCCGAGCCTCATCGTAATTAAAAACTTATAGCAATCTCAACAATTGCGAACCAGGTATGCCGCTTTGTGGTAATAACGCGGGGGTAACTGCAAATACTTCTGGAATTTTACTTTTAATTTCATCCATCTTTTTACGGTTATTTTGTTTATCATAAACATAATATTTAAGGATATTTCCGTATACATCGTCTTTTGCATCAACCTGCTCTAGGGTTTTTAACGCTTTATCGTAATCAGCAAGGTAAATGTATGCCAGTGCTAAGTTATCAGCAGAGCCAACATGTAGCTTACCTTCAAGCTGTTTTGCTAAATCTTCAAGCTCTGCAACAGCAAGCTCATAACGCCCTAGCTGTATATAGGCCGTTGCTAGTGAATTTTTTAAAAAGTAAGGTGGGTTACTGCCCGGCTCGTACCATTTTTCGTAAGCACTCAATATGTCTTCATATTGCTCAAGTTTAGAGTAAACGTGATTTAGCAGCCTAAAGCTTTGTAGTTTGATTTCAGCTTCTTCAAAACCAGTAAGTTTGTCTCTATTCAAGTGCCAATCTTGAATGCCTTGCGCAGCTTGGTTTAACAGTTCAGGTGTATCACTTTTTGCCCCAGCAGCACTTTTTAGAAGCTGTGCAAGTTGTTGTTTATATTCTTCACTTTTAACAGGAGCCTGAGACGTATTATTACTTGGCTGCTTGTTATCTGAACTACCATCTACAATTTGCGCTGCAGCTAAAGCACTAAAAGACATTGCCGCCGCAACCATAACCAAATATTTACTTTTCATTGTTTTTTCCTTGTTTAACATTTTGATCCTCTGAATATTAAAACTCTTAGAATGAGCAATATTCAAAAGTGGGGGGGTAAAAAAGTTATGCGAGCTTTTAGCACTTTGCTTTTGTAGCAATAAACTGGCTAAATCCAATTGGTATTTACCTTTTAGCTTTTGCATACACAACTCATCACAGCTAAGTTCGAGTTGCTCCCTTGCTAAACCAGTTAACTTTAAGCAAATAGGATTCCACCAAAAAACGCTTTCTATAAAACAAATAACCCACGTCCAATAAATATCACCTTGTTGTAAATGAGTTACCTCGTGTTGAATGACTGAATCTAATTCTTTACGGTGTGTCATCGTCGACTCTAACCAAATAACAGGCTTTATTAACCCGGTAGCAAAAGCAGGTTCTGTATGGGTTGTTAGTCTAATTGGATACTGATTGTTAATGTGTTTAAGTTCAGGACTTGGCTTTGAGTTAATGTATAAATTTTTTATAAGCTTTACATATAAGCCCATGCGTAATAAAAACAATCCAAAACCAGCTAAAACTAAAACCATAAAAACAGTACTAAGTGATGGCAATAAGTCCCATATACTCATATCGCTTTGTAATTCGTCCTTAGTTGCTACTTGTTCAGCATTTGGTATTAATGCTTTAACATCGGGAATCAATTGCGCCACGTTAAATGTGTAACGATTTTCCCCTTCAAATAAGGGTAACTGGGAAAAATATTGCCAAGGGACAAACCAACATGCCAAAGCAGTCATTAAAATGTAAAAGTTTAATCGTGCTGGGGCATTTTTTAGTCCTTTTACTGTAAGCAAAATACATAAGCTAATAAGTGTGCAAGTTAGTAAATAATCCGTCATTACCCTCTCCTTTAATCTAACTTCTTATTTTTTAAAAGCGTTTGTAAATATTCTATATCTTCATCATTTAGCTTTTCTTCTTTGATAAAGTGGGCAATTAAACTACGAGAATTACCTTTAAAAAATCGTTGCATAAAACTAGGCATAGCTTGCTCCGATAATGTGTCTTGAGTCACGATTGTTCTAAAAACAATAGCTCGCCCTTCATGTCCACAACGCTCAATCGCTCCTTTGTGTTCTAACCTATCTACAATAGTTTTAACTGTTGTATAGGCTACTTTTTTATCTTTTTGCTTATCAGCTAAAAGCACCTTATGTAGTTGACTCGCGGTACAGGGTTCTTCCTGCCAGAGCAGCTGCATAATATCCATTTCAAAATCACTAAGTTTCATTGTCGCTCCTATTACTACACTTGTAGTGGTACTGTTACAAATGTAGTAGTAAGTAATCTTAGTGTCAATACAAAATTGACATGTGAATAAAAAACAAGCGATAAAAATATAAAAGCCATGGGAAGGTTTTATAAAAAAGGTAGATAAAATAAAGAGGTATACTTATTAATAGATTTTAGAAAAACATAAAAAACGATAGTTTATTTTCAACTAACGCTTTTTATGCTTTAAAGTTTTTTATGAAAGGTAGTGAGGTAACTATGCTTTATCGAGCGCTTGGCTTACATCGGCAATTATGTCAGCAATGTTCTCAATACCGACCGATAAACGAATTAAATCGCGGCTTACGCCCGCATTAGCAAGCTCTTCATCATTTAATTGGCGGTGTGTGGTTGACGCAGGATGGCACGCAAGCGATTTGGCATCGCCAATATTAACTAAGCGTAAAATCATGTTTAGCGCATCAATAAAACGAGTACCTGCTTCTAGGCCACCAGCAATACCAAAGCTTAAAATACCCGATGCTTTACCACTGGTAATTTTTTGACTCATTTCGTTATACGGGCTTGATTTAAGCCCTGCGTAATTAACCCAAAGCACTTTTGGATGATTTTCTAAATACTCAGCCAAGTGCTGTGCATTTTCGCAGTGGCGATCCATTCTTAAGCCTAAGGTTTCAAGGCCGATTAAAATGTCAGATGCGTTTTTAGGGGCAAGCGCTGCGCCGGTATTTCTAAGTGGCACTACTCTGCAGCGACCAATAAATGCAGCTTCAGCAAAGGCTTCGGTATAAACCACATTGTGATACGACGGATCGGGCTCGTTCATCATTGCAAAACGTGTAGCATTCGCTTTCCAATCAAATTTTCCTGAGTCGACAATCATGCCGCCAATAGCAGTACCGTGCCCGTTTATATACTTTGTAAGTGAGTGAACCACTATATCGGCGCCCAGCTCAAATGGGCGGCATAAATACGGCGTAGCCACGGTATTATCAACAATAAGCGGCACACCTTTGCTATGTGCAATACGTGCTAAACGTTCAATATCAACAATATTACCTGCAGGATTACCAATAGATTCACAAAAAACAGCGCGGGTGTTGTCGTCAATTGCATTCTCGAACGCGGTAAAGTCATCGGCTTTAATCATACGTGCTTCAATACCTTGCCTAGGTAGTGTATGTGCAAATAAGTTATACGTGCCACCATATACTTGGCTGGTACTTACAATATTAGTGCCTACTTCACACAAACATTGAATAGCATACGTAATAGCAGCCATCCCAGAGGCAACAGCCAGCCCACCAATACCCCCTTCCATTGCTGCAATACGTTGTTCAAGTACGGCATTGGTTGGGTTCATTATGCGGGTGTAAATATTTCCAGGTACTTTTAAATCGAATAAATCAGCGCCATGCTGCGTGTTATCAAATGTATAAGAAGAAGTGTGATAAATAGGCACGGCTGCCGACTTGGTCGTTGCCTCAGATTCGTAACCGTGGTGCAGTGCTAATGACTCTAATTTCATAATTATTCCCTTCAATTAATTTACCACTAACCTAGCACTTCTTGGTTATAAAATGCACATGAAATATATTAAAGGGTGTTAAGGTGATTTGATTAAAGTCAAAGGCAGCTCGGAGCGATAACCAGTCATTAAGGGGGAGCTATAGTTAGCTCAGTAACCCTCAGAGAAAACTATCACTTTTTTATATAGTAAAATAACCTTTACTAGACTTAATATTTATAGGTGGCAATAACTTACACTATTTGCTATTAATAGAAACTCATGAAATAAGGACGTTTTCGCGCAAAATAGGGAAAGTGTCCGCTGATAAAGATGTCATACGGCTGAAGTGGCGTCAGTTGATACGAATAAATTTTGCAAAACCAAACAAGCAAAAAGTAAATTAAAATAAAAAGGATTACTTCAACAAATGACAACGGATGGAAAACAGCTCAGCAATCCTTTTTCGACAGGCAGTGGTGGCGCAAGATTTGAGGCCAATATCCAGGCCACATTCGTTACCTTAATGCTAAGTGGCGGTTACGCTCCCTGCTTGCCCTCATGGCCAATCGTAGAAATAAAGCTACAGGGCGCAGTAGCAGGCTATGAGACAGATGATCTGATAGTTTTTGTTGAAAACCTTGTAAACAATGATCGCCGTCGGTTACTTGGGCAGGTAAAAAATTCAATTTCAATTACTACCAAGAGCAAATTATTTGCCGAGGTTATTCAAGCAGCTTGGAATGATTTTAATAATCCTAATGCCTTTACTAAAGGAAAAGATATAATTGCTCTAATTACGGGGCCAATCAATGCCACAGACACTGACGGGGTTAATGGGCTATTAGAACAAGCTCGCCATACACGTGACGCTGATGAGTTTCTAACCCAAGTAGAACGGGCTAATTTTTGCTCAGACAATGTCAGGAATAAACTGGCAGCATTTAAAGCACAACTCAAAACCGCCAATAAAGGCAACGATGTTGAAGAACAAGACTTATATGAATTCCTTAGACACTTCCACCTCCTTGGTTATGACCTTGCAAAAAAGGGAAGTGTCGTTTCGTCACTTCTGCAATCGCATATTGCACAATTCAATAAGGATATTCCCGATAAGATTTGGTACCAGATAGTCAATGAAGTACAAAATTTCAATCAATATGCGGGTACAATTACTCTCGATACCCTACCTGATGATTTGGTCGAGCATTTCAGAGAACCCGAGATCACACATATACCTAAAGAACTTGCCAAGGAAAATGTAGAAGGTGACGTTACAGTTCAGCCAGTCGCAACTGATTGGAATCAGCACGCTTTTGCTCAAAAGCTGGCTGTTGCAACTCTAATCGGCAGTTGGAATGAAGGTAATGAGGCTGACATCACGGTTGTCACGCAGATTATTGGAGAGGATTACAGTAACTGGATAGCAAATCTGCGAGAAACATTGCAGGTTCATGATTGCCCTTTATCTTATAAAAATGGCTTATGGCGCTTCAAAGACCGTTTAAAGTCTTGGAAGGAGTTAGGAGTCAGGATTTTTGACAATCACTTGGATACTTTTAAGGCCGTTGCCCTAGAGTTACTCCGAATTGATGACCCTTCTTTTGAGCTGCCCGGAGAAGAGCGATATGCCGCTGCCATCCACGGGAAGGTGTTACCGCATTCTAGCAATTTACGTGAGGGCTTGGTGGAAGCATTAGCGCTTATTGGTAGTCAGGCAGCTGCTTTAACTAATTGCACCCAGGGAAAGGCCGGTGCTATTGCGGTGTTATCAGTGCGCGAATTGTTCGAGGAAAGTGATTGGGTCCGCTGGGGCAGCCTGAATAGCTTACTACCAACCCTTTCAGAAGCGAGTCCAGATGAGTTTCTGTTGGCTGTAGAAAATGCCATCGCTGCTACACCCTCGCCCTTTGATAAGTTATTTGAGCAAGAAGATGCGGGGGCTTTCGGCAGAAACTATATTTCTGGCCTTCTATGGGCGCTTGAAGGAATCGCATGGGAGGAAGCTTACTTGAGCCGCACTACTGTTGCTTTGGCAGAAATAGCCGCACATGACCCCGGCGGTAACTGGGCAAATAGGCCCAGTAATTCACTAACAGATATTTTTCTTCCTTGGATGCCACATACATTAGCTTCCGTTGAGAAGCGACAAGCAGCACTTAAGACAATCTGTGCTGAGCAACCCGAAGTAGCCTGGAAATTGTTGGAGAGCTTACTTCCAAATCAACATTCAACGACTTCCGGTACTCATAAACCGAGCTGGAGAGAAACGATACCTGAAGGCTGGGAGAAAGGTGTTACAAATGACGAATATTGGGAGCAGTCTCGCTTTTGTGCTGAATTGATTGTCGAACAAGCAGGCTTTGATGTCGTTAAGCTCGCGTCTTTGGCGGGTAACTATGACCATTTGCAACCGCCCGCCTCTGAAAAATTTAGAGATAAGCTTCTATCTGAGAGTTGTTTAATGCTATCTGAGCAAGAACGTTTGCCACTCTGGGTGGCATTGTCCAAATTTATTTCTCGCCATCGTCGTTTTCCAGAGGCTGAGTGGACCTTGGGAGAAGATTCTCTGCTTCCAATGGCGGAAATAGCGAGTCAACTGGCTCCAAAAAGCCCAACTCTCCTGAATAAGCGACTGTTTTCAGATGCTGATGCTTATCTCTATGAAGACGATGGGGATTGGGAAGAAAAGCAAGAGAAACTATTCCAAATCCGAAAATCAGCCATTAGGGATATCTTGGGTGAAGGGGGGATCCCTCAGGTACTAGAGTTTGCCTCAACAGTTTCCAATGCTCACCTTGTGGGTGAAGTGATGGCAAATTTGGATCAACCTGAGTTTGATGCAGAGCTTTTACCTGCTTTGCTAGATGTGGCAAATCAAAAGCTTTGCTCCTTAGTTGCGGCCTATGCATGGCGCCGGAGGTTCATGGGCACCTGGCAGTGGTTTGATGATATTAACAAGGTAGGCTGGGAGCCAAAGCAGATAGCTTTACTGTTGTGCGCTTTGCCATTTGAGAGAAATGCTTGGGATAGAGCAGTAAAGTTGCTTGGTGAAAATGAAGGTGAGTACTGGAACATGACCAGCGCCAATACCTACCAGACAAAGGACGATACTGAATATGCTCTCAGGAAGTTGCTTGAATTCGGTCGGCCAGATGCTGTGATAGATGGACTTAGCAGAGACTTATTTAAGAAGAAAGGTATCAACTCGGACTTGGCGTGTGATGCTTTGTTGTCGCTGGTCCAAGTTGAAGAGCCTACTGGAAGAATTGACAGCTACCACATCACCAAAATCATTAAAGCTCTTCAAGAGGATACTACCACCGATCAAGATAAACTCTTTCATGTTGAATGGGCGTATGTGTCTTTGCTTGACAGGCACAGTGATGGTTCTCCAATCACCTTGGAAAATAGGCTAGCTTCCGATCCCAACTTTTTCAGTGAGCTTGTTCAAATGATCTATCGTGCTGAGGGTGCTGAGCCAGAAGAGCCCTCTGAGCAGCGTCGTAATATTGCCTCTAACGCATACCGTTTACTTTCTGCATGGAAAGTTGTCCCCGGTGTTCGGGCGGGTGGCGGGTTTGAACCAGATGCGTTTACGAAATGGCTGACTGAAATGGAAGAGATAGTCAAAGCCTCGGGGCATTATGATGTTGCGATGATTCAACTTGGTGATGTGCTCGTTAATGCCCCAGAGGGGCCAGATGGCTTATGGATTCACCCTGTGGTTGCAGCAATAATGAATAACAGAGAGCGCTCTAGCCTACGTGATGGATATAGCACGGGTATTCGTAACTCTCGTGGAGCCCACACAGTTGACCCGGAAGCTAAGCCTGAGAGAGCACTCGCGGAAAAATATCGACAGCGGGCTGATCAGGTTGAGAATGTTGGATACCAACGATTAGCTACGACCTTACGGGGTGTGGCCGATAGTTATGACCGAGATGCTGAGCGAATCATTTCACACGGCGGTGTTCCACACTGGGGAACCGTATAACAAGCCACTGCACTCGGAATTTTACTCGCTTCGCTCCTAAAATTACGGTTAGTGGAGCGTTAGACGTTTATCATATTTCAAATGTCGTAATATTTTAAGGATAAAAATGGCAAGACTAAATTTTAAGGAAATCGACTCAACAAAAGACTCAGATTCTGATCAATTTGAAAAGTTCAGCAAGCAGTTCTTCGAACATGTATTAAAGTTTGAAATTATTAGTGGCCCAAGTCGAGGACCTGACGGAGGAATTGACTTGTGTGTGCGTGATAGAACAAGCGAAGAAAAACTACTTATCAGTTGTAAGCATTATGCTCATTCTGGCAAATCTGTCGGTCGGGGAAATGAAGAGGATATTTTGGATCGGCTTGCAGAGCACGATTGTAATATATTTATTGGTTTCTACTCTACAATTGCATCATCAGGCTTGGAACAAAAGCTTGATAGACTGAAACAAAGAAGAGGTATAGATTACAAAATCTACGACAACGAGAGCATAGAAGCTGATTTACTTGATGGAGTAGCTGGTTTTCGTATAGCAAAAAGATTTTTCCCTCTATCCATTAAAAATGTTTGGCCTCAGATTATTTCACTAAACCAGACTTATACTGTTACTGACGCATCTGAAAATAGCGATGGTAATTGGATTGTTTTGGAAGAGTTTAATGGCAGTGAGACAAAGCCGTATGTGAATACCGTTGAAGATGCGGTATCGATTGCAAATGAATCTGCAATGTCTGTGATTCATCAGCCAATGTTTCTTTCTGCATGGAAAGACGCAGTATCTTTATATCCTAAGTATTTTGTCATACCTCAAAAAGGCATCGATCAAGTAGAAAATTGGCGTGAATTAGCTCCAAACTGGGATGAGAAAAGTAATTTAGGCAACTTAAAACCTAATTCTAGATGGACGCTACTCGCGATCTGGAGCTTGGTGGATGCAAAAAAAGTACGAAGTATTCTCAAAGAATTGGGACGCGATGCGTCGCAACAGGGTCTGGACCTAATGAGTTTTCAATGGCTTGCAGAGTATACAGCTACAAACCGTAGAGACATACTAACTAGACTTTTTGCATATTACTAAAAACGTCTAACAAGCAATGTTTCGTTCCTCAACAAATTATAGCCCACTATTTTAGTCCGCTTATGTGAGCGTTATATTCACAAGGAGTTTTGAATTGGCAATAGATGTTGCTTTTAGCATTCAGGCAAATGATTATTTAGACCCTGATCGAGCATATGATCTTTACTGGTCTGGCGTTATCACAGATAAGAAGAAGTTTCTTTGTCCAGGAACTGATTGCACGGCGCAAGTAACCTGCGCAAACTTGGATGAAGATCTTCTAGATATGAAGGTCGTCCCGCACTATCGAATCTACGGAGAGCATTCTAAAGACTGTGAAGTTTTTAATAATAAGCCTCTCAATCTTCAATATGAAGATGGCACATCTGTAAAGGAAGAAAAGCGGACTGTAGATGAATCTATTGTAGATACCTTTCTTCTAGAGCGACCAGATTCTTATTATGATGAAGCTCGATCTGACCGTGGAGCTAATAATCAAGTTTTTAAAAAGCCCGAGTTTGTCCGCAGATCAAAAGACACGAGACTGAGAGAAACAGGAAGTATCGGGAATATATACTCTGTTCGGTCTGTTGTTGGAAGATATATCAGATATAGAAACGATGGCTCCATTAAGCAGCGTAGAGTAAACATATTAGGCAAAGACATATATTACCGAAGTATATTTAAATGTATATGGGAGCAAGACTTGAATGAGCTTCCAAGCTATCCTGTAATTTACTATGGATGGGCATTTATAAATAGGCTTCCATCGGGCGCTGGATATCAGATTAAATTTAAGAAGAAATTCAAGAGAGGTGATGATGAATATACGAGCACGATAATGATCGCCGATCGTTTGATTGAAAGCTATAAAATAAAAAAGTTAGTTGCAACAAGGCTTGAAAAGATAAATGCACAAGATAAGCCAACAGCGTTTGTATTTGTGTATGGTGAACCCAGTGAGAACATATCACAGGCGGGTAACAAATATGCCAACTTCTCAATAAAAAACCTAGACATGATAGACATTAATTATGATTGTCCGTTGCCAAAAGAATATAACAAGTAAAGCCAGCCGACGCATAAATGAGAGCGAATGGGGTCAAACTTTGACTTCACACATTAAAAACCTTCATTGTCTGCTAATGGCTGTGAGTTCGGCCACTCGACAACATAAAATGTTGTTTATAATTGGTAAGGTATTTTACTGTGTCGGATGGCGCTTCGCTTATCCGACCTATGTCAAAAGGTTGGTGGGTTAAGCCGAAGGCGCCACCCAACAGCGTTTCAGATTCAGGCCTTGAAGGTCCGAAAATGGCACTTAGCAGTCATAAACGAATCAAACATCAACAAAAAAGGCGCCTCCTTTACGGTAAGCGCCCTTCTGTTATCTCACTAATTACTTATTTTACGATTGTCATTTCGTCTAACAAGTTTTGTGCATTATCTACTTTATCCATTACCCACAGCATGTAGCGTGAATCAACGTGGATTGAGCGATTAAGCTCAGGGTTGTAATCCCAGTCACCAATAATACTTTCGTAAACACCGTCAAACAGTAAGCCTACAAGCTCTGCTTTGCCGTTAAGTGTTGGCGAACCTGAGTTACCACCGGTAGTGTCTACATTTGATAAAAAGTTAACGGGTACTGTATTCATGCCACCCGTGTAATCACCGTAAAGCTTGGCTTTAATTTGCTCTTGTAACTTTTTAGGTGCATTAAATGGGTCAACATCAGTGTTTTTAGCTAGTAACCCTTCAAGCGAGGTAAAAGGTGTTGCTACCAAGCCATCTTGAGGTGAGTAGCCGCCTACGGTGCCATAGGTTACTCGTAATGTGCTGTTAGCATCGGCGTATACCGGTTTGTTTTTAGCTTTGTTAAACGCAATGATTGCGCTCATTAGCTCTGGGCGAGCGGCTTGTAATTTACCTGCAAGTGCTTTTGATTTATCTTCCTGTGCTTTCATTACTTTAAATATTGCTTTAGCGTACTGCACAAATGGGTCTTGGCTTTGATTTAGCTGGCTAAACGATTGCTCAAATAATGAATTGCGAACAGTGGCATTATCAAGTCTTGACTGTTCATACATGCTATCTAGTAACGCGCTTTGGGTTGCTTTATCAAACCCATTTTGTACTTTAAATACGTTATCAACGTCGCTAAAACGCTCTTCTTTTGGAAGTGCTGCATACAGTTCTAAAAAGTGCAGTAAAATAGCTTTGTCTACTTTGCTATCATAACGGCGCGTCATGCGCTCAAGCCCTGCTTTAATGCGAGGTAAGTCACGCTCTTGATAACCAGATTCACGTTCGCTATTTGGCTTTTGTTTTTCGTAAGCTAAGCGGTATAAACGTCGTGCTGTACTGATCATTTGTGAGCGGTGTACATAACCTAACATACGGTCGCGTTCACTGTGCTCTTGTGATTGCGCAATTAGCTCAGATAGCTCACCTAATACGCTTCCGTATTGCTCTTTACGCTCACCGTCACTATTGATCCATTGTGTTAGATCTTGCTCAAACTGTTTTTTGCGCTCAAGCATAGTGCCTTTTTTGAAGCTTTCGATCATCGAACCATAGTTTTTAATATAGTTGTTATAACCTGCAATGGTGCTTTCGTAAGCAATACGCGCTTTACTGCCGTCTTCTGAATTTTCTTCAATAAGCGACACGTATTTTGAGTTATGAACGCGTGCTTTAGGGTAACTGTCGTTAAATACGTTATCTACCTCTGTTGCAATGCGGTAGCGGTTAGTACGCCCTGGGTAGCCTGTAACCATTACAAAGTCGCCTTCTTGCACGCCTTTGGCACTTACTTTTAGGTAAGAGTCAGGTACGTAAGGTACGTTGTCTTCGCTGTACTCTGCAGGTTTTCCATCTTTGCCTACATAAGCGCGGTAAAAACCAAAGTCGCCTGTGTGGCGCGGCCACATCCAGTTATCTATATCGCCGCCGTATTTACCTACGCCCATAGCTGGTGCGTAAGTTAAGCGTACGTCTTTTATTTCAAGTGACTTAATTAGGTAAAACTCTAAACCACCGTGAAACGAATACACATTACAACGATAGCTTTCGTCGGCTTCACATTGGGCTACTAGCGCTTTTTCATTTTTTTCGAGTGCGTCGTAGCGTGCTTTTGCTGTTAGCTCGTTAGTACCTTTAATTACTTCATCTGTTACATTGGTAACCGTTTTTGTTACATATACGCGTGAGCCCGGCGCTGCAGGTAAATCTTCTGTAGGACTTTTAGCTAAAAAGCCATTTTCTAAAATGTTGTTCTCAGGCGTTGAGTTGTATTGTACCGAGCCATAAACACAGTGATGGTTTGACACAACTAAACCTTTAGGCGATACAAACGATGCTGTACAACCACCTAGGCTAATTACCGCATTCATTGGGAATTCGGTTAATTTAGAAATAGATTCAACATCAATTTCAAGCCCTTTAGCTTTTAAAATTGATTCTAACTCTGGAAGTTGGTGTGGTTGCCACATGCCTTCGTCGGCTATGGCACTACTTGAAAGTGATAAAGAAAATGTGGCTACTAATGTAGCTACAAGAGGTTTTAAACGCATTATAGAATCCTTTTTATTTGTTTCTATAACAGGTTACTCGCGATGGGACAATAAGGTCAATAGCCGTGCAATGAATTGTTACAATCGAGTGTTTAATCTTACTTTTTATCAAAATTCATCGAAAAATCAAGAAACTGTTTTGCTGGTATTGGTTTACTAAAATAGAAGCCTTGCATAAAATCACAACCCAATTCGTTCAATAAAGTATGCTGCTCTTTTGTTTCTACACCTTCGGCTACCACTGTCAGTCCTAAGCTGTGCGACATAGCAATAATTGCCTTTACGAGATTACAATCTTCATTGTTTAGTACAATACCATCAATAAAACTTCTATCTATTTTAAGTACATTAAAAGGGTATTCTCTCAAATAACTTAATGATGAATAACCTGTACCAAAGTCATCCATTGATAAGTTAATGCCTAATGCAGTAATTTCAGTCAGTATATCAACAACATTAGTGTGGCAACTCATCAATACTCCCTCAGTTATTTCAAGCTCTAAACTTTCGGGGTTTACGTTTGCTTCACTCAATGAGTTTTGAATAAAACTGAGCAACCCTACGTCTCTAAATTGGCGAGGAGATAAGTTAACAGCCATGGTGTATTTTTGTTGGCGTTTACAGGTACTTTGCCATGTGTTTAAAAAGTGTAATGCTTGGCTAATTACAAACTTACCAATAGGTACAATTAATCCTGTATTTTCGGCAATAGGTATAAACTCATCGGGTGTTACATTACCTAGCACAGGGTTATGCCAGCGTAATAACGCTTCTGCACCAATGATGTGTTTATTTTTGGCGTCAAATTGGGGCTGGTAGAATAACTCAAATTCATTACGCTCAAGGGCGCCACGCATCTGCTCTTCTATTACTAGTCGGCGCTGAATAATTACGTTCATCTTTTTAGTAAAAAATGAATAAGTATTACGACCATATGATTTTGCTTGATACATTGCAGTGTCAGCATTTCGTAATAAATCAGCAACGGTTGTGCCATTTTCTGGGTATATGGCTACACCAATACTCGCTGTTAGTATATGTTCCCGGCCCTCAATTTTAAAAGGGGCTCTAAAGTTATTGACCAATTTTTCAGTGATTTTTAGCGCTGCATGGTGATCAGTTATACCTCGTAGTAATACGATAAA
Source organism: Pseudoalteromonas sp. RB2-MNA-CIBAN-0110 (assembly GCF_040309305.1). Lineage (NCBI taxonomy): Bacteria > Pseudomonadati > Pseudomonadota > Gammaproteobacteria > Alteromonadales > Pseudoalteromonadaceae > Pseudoalteromonas > Pseudoalteromonas sp. RB2-MNA-CIBAN-0110. The sequence goes on from NZ_JBEOOQ010000001.1 coordinate 33,957, forward strand.
CTCATCTCCACCTAGGCGCCCTACCGTGTCGTCTTTTCGCAGTGCCTCTTGTAGCCTTTGCGCTGATTCAATTAAAAGTTTGTCTCCTGTTTCATGGCCTAAAGAGTCATTTATTTTTTTAAAATCATCTAAATCCAAAAACAGTACTGCCGCTTTCTCGTTATTTCTTTGTGCTTCAATAAGTAATTGCGACAAACGATCAAGTGCTAAAAAACGATTTGGGAGTAAAGTTAGACTATCGTAATACGCTTGATGTCTAATTATTTCATCTGATTTATGCTGTTCTGTAATATCTCGAATAATAACCATTAACTGGTTATGTTCTGTTATTTTATTTATTCTTGCTTCAAAAAAAACGAGCCCATGGGGCAAAGCTAGTTCGTATTTAAAGCTCATCATCTGCTCTTTTTCTAATACAAGGCTGATATAGGTTTCAAATTTTTTGGCTACATCTTGAGGGAGTACATCACCCATTTTTTTACCAATAAATTGCTTTGGCTTGGTGTAGAGATCGGTCTCATTACTGGCATGATACTCAATAATAGTTCCATCATTTTCCATCAAGAAAAATAAGTCAGGAATTGCTCCAAAAATAGTTTTTAGCATATGCTCATTAAATGACGCATCTGCTTGTGCCTTTTTAACCTCAGATAAATCAATATCAATACAGTACATTTGTTTTGTATTATATTGATTTGTAAACATAACATGGCTGGAAAAAACCGATACATTGTTTCCATCTTTGTCTTGTAAGATAATTTCAGATGCTGGAATTTCTATATCTTTTTTTACCCAATCACTATGTGCGTTAATAACTAATTCACACATTGGCTCTGGAATTATAAGGTCTTCTATTTTTTGTCCTATGGCTTCTTCTTTGGTATATCCATAAAGTCGCTCACTGCCTTCATTCCAATAAATAACACGACGTTCATTGTCATAACCTTGAACAGAAATAACATTTACCGCATCAAATAACTGATGCAAATAGTCGTTAATTACAAATTGATGGGTTAAGTTTGAAGTCGGGTTATCTAATTTCATTTTGAGGCTATATCCATAAATAATTTTATTTAATAATAGAGAAATACTAAATAATAATTAAATTTAATTTTAATATTAAATTTCCATGTACATTATATACGCCATTATACAAAACAAAAAAAGAGCCGAAGCTCTTTTTTAATAATTGTTAACTATATTTAAACGCTATAAAAACTGAATTTATTTTTTTGTCACATCATTTGGATGTTCCACGCCAATCCATGCTTTGAATAGTGCTTTTTGCTCAGGCGTTGCCTCTTTATCAGCAACTACTTTTTTAGGCTTATCAAAATCTTCTGATAGTACTAATGTTAAGCTTTCAAGAGCATCGCGACGAAGATAGTCAATGGTTACTTTATCGCCTTTTTTAAACGTTTCTAAGCTGGTTTTTAAATCTTTACCTACGTGATGTTTGTTTATAGCGACAATTTTATCATCGGTAGTTAAACCTGCTTTCCACGCACTGCCACCACGGCGAACGTAACTTAACGTAAGTAACTCGCCTGTGTTTTTAGCGGTAGCATCAATACTTGCAAGCGCTTTTGCTTTTTCGGGACGTTCAAATTTCAAGCCTACTTTAGTAAGTAAGTCGTCAAAGTTAATACTTGCAGGCGACTCAACATTTTCTTGCCACCAGCTTGAGTAATCACGCCCTGTTAAATCTTTTAAGATATTAAGTACATCTACATCTGTAAAACCAGCTGGCATTTTATGATTGTTATAAAGTGCTTTGTGTACGTCGCGATAGCTTATTTTACCTTGGCTTTTTTCTAGCAAGTCGATATCTAAAACTAATGAAAGTAATGAACCTTCTGAATAAATATTAGTGCTGTAGTTACGTGCATGATCGCCACCTTGGTTAATCCATTTATCAAAGCTTGTTTCGCTTGCGCTTTGCACTTCACGGCCCGGTGTTTGTAAATGACGATTAATGGTTTTACTCATCACTTTAAAAAATTCATCTGTGGTTTCAATACCAGAGCGAACCATTAAATGATCTTCAAAATAACTTGTTGAACCCTCTGCAATCCAAAGCAGTTTAGAGTAATTCATATTAGTGTAATCGTACGGCACTAAACCTTGAGGGCGGTATGCTTTAACATTCCACGTATGAACAAACTCATGCGCAGCGGTGCTAATAAAGGCTAGGTAATCTTCGCGGCTACCAAATCTATCGCGTGGACGTTGAATAATTGTTGAGTTTAAATGCTCTGTTGCACCACCAGCACCCGACGTAGCATGAACCATAAATACATAACGTTCATATGGATAGCCATCCCAAATTATATTACCAGTAGCAACTAATTTTTTAAGATCGGTAAGCATTTGCTCTACATCGTAGTTACCGTCGCCCCATATAACTAAATCGTATTCACGGCCATCTACTTCAAATGTGTGTAGTTGGTTAATACCCGTTTCGATTGGTGAATCAACAAGCACGTCGTAATCTGCTGCTTTAAATGAATTTTTGCCTTTTAAATTATCCATACCCGATACAGAGCGCCACTTTTTAGGCACCTCTAAATTAACGGTTACTGGCTCTTGGCGAAATGATTCACTAAACATAAAAAAGCCTGATGCATCTATAAATGCATGGCTGTCGTCAATGTGGCGAGCGCGCTTACCAAGCTCATTTGCATAAACCTGGTAGTCAACATTAACTTCGGTTGGCTCATTAAGGTGTACACGCCATGTACTATGGTCAATTTTTTCCCATTTTAATTCTTTACCATCTTCATCTTTAGCTTTGAAGTAACGAATGCCATTGGCAAGGTTTAGCATTTCGTAGCGACCCGTTCGCCATGCAGGAAGTTTTATATCAAGATGTGCTTGCGCTGTTTTTGGAAACTCAACACTTACATCGCCTAAATGATGTTGTGGTTGCGAAATTTCTAAAGAATAATTTACATCGGCAAATACAGGTGCTGAACATGCAGCTAAAATAGATAGGGCTAATAACTTTTTCATAGAGACTCTTAGTGGAAACTTAATTGCCTGCAAGACTAGCAAGCCCCTATTTAAAAGTGAATTAAATACGACAAATTGCCCCGTATACGAGTTTATACGTAGTAGCTTATTAAAATTTCTAAGTTTTTTACTAGATAACTACACATAATAAAAATTTGTTGTAAACTGAAGATAATAAAATTAATTTGATGGCGGTACGCTTAGGTGTCTGAAAGATCTAATCCAACAGATAAAAAACTCAAACAAGCAATTGATGCTCGTATGGCTATTGAGAGTGCACGCAAACATCAAGTGGATATTTTGTGCGACTTTGCAGCTAAACTTTCGCTAAGCTGTAAAGGGCTTGATATTGAGTTAGATAATCGCCTTGCTAAATTTAGAAGTGCACTCAATAAAGGTATGAGCTTTGAAGACCTCTCTCCCCTTGTTAGTGAAACTTTGATATTACTTAAAAATCAAGAATCGATTCAGCAAGCTCAGCAACGTGATTTATTCAACAGTGTACAAAATGCAGGTAAACAGTTACAAAAAACTAAAGGTTTACCTGACGATACTCGCAGAGCCCTGAGAAATTTACTCGATCAAGAGATTAATAACGTTCAGTCAACCCATGGTTATATTCCGCTACTTGATCAACTTATTCTTTTTTATCATGAAGCATTGCTAACTAAGCAAGACCCTCAAGCCGATAATCAGCGCCCTGTAAAACAAGCTCGTGCAAAAAAACTACTTGAGCTAGCTAACGAACTTATACTTGAAGAAGAAGCTACACTACAAATTAATAGTATAAAAAATAATATTACGGAAAGTGACACCATCGACGCATTACTCGATGTTGCGATTAACATAATTGAAGTCGTAGTAAAAAACATTAGCAAAGAGCGTAAATCTGCACAAAGCTTTTTAGTTTCATTAAATCAAACCCTCGAAGATCTACATAATTCTATTGTCTCTACTAGTAGACACTCAGAATCGATGAGTATTGAGTTTGATTCGTTAAATAAAAGCATTGAACTAAAAATAAAAAACCTCAATGAACAAACACAAAAAGCAACGTCAATCTCATCTTTAAAAGAACTCGTAGATAACGAATTAAAATCACTAAGCGAAGATTTTCTAGCAAAAGAAAAGCTAGAACGAAAAGACAGAGAAATGCTTAGCACTAGCTTTAGTGAAATAAACAAACGAATTGTTACTTTAGAAGATAAGTTAACAACGTATAAAAAACGCTTAAACGAACAGCGCTTTAAAAGTTTACTTGATGGGCTTACAAAACTACCTAACCGAGCTGCATTTGATGAACGTTACAATCACGAAATGCATTTGTTTAATGTGCAGCCATCAGATGTTACGCTTGCGGTTATTGATGTTGACCACTTTAAATCTATCAATGATAGATTTGGCCATACCGCAGGTGACATTACCTTACAGGTTATATCAAAAGCGTTGCAAAAATCGGTAAGAAAGTCCGATTTTATAGCGCGTTACGGCGGTGAAGAATTTGTATTGTTAATGCCAGGTGTGTCGCTTGAAAACGCAACATTACCTCTGGATAAAGTAAGAAAGGTAATTAAAAATATACCTTTTAAATTTAGAGAAAAACAAATTGAGATCACAATCTCGGTAGGTGCAACTCAGTTCAAAAAAGGCGATACTCTGTTAAAGGCATTTGATAGAGCAGATGATGCTCTTTACGAGGCCAAAAATTCAGGACGAGATAGACTTTGTACCAGTAAATAATGTCATAGCCATTATAAATTTTATGACAAGTAGTTTTTTACGATTTAGCAGTAAGGAGAACGTCTATGTTAATACAGTTAAACCCAACTGGGGTTTTAGATTTACTGTCGCAATTAGAAGTTGATTTATTAGAGCAATCTTCTGCTAGTGAGCGTTATAAGTTATTTAGAAACTGCGTACTAGCAGTGCTTAATGTAGGTAGCCATACCGACGAAAGTAGCGATATATACGACAAATACAAAGATTTTGATATTCGTTTAGTAAGCCGCGAACGAGGTATTAAAATTGAGCTTGAAAACCCACCCGAAACCGCATTTGTTGATGGCGAAATAATTACCGGAATTCACGAGCATATATTTTCTGTTATTCGCGATATTTTGTTTATTTGTCAAAAATACGAAAAAGATTTAAAAGAGCAAAAAGCCATTACTCATATGGTATTCGATATGCTCAGAAATGCAGGTGCATTACGTGTTAATAGCGAGCCAAGTATGGTTGTTTGCTGGGGCGGACACTCAATAAATGAAGTTGAATATAAATACACAAAACAAGTTGGTTACGAACTGGGCTTACGTGGATTAAATATTTGTACTGGTTGTGGCCCTGGTGCCATGAAAGGCCCAATGAAAGGTGCCACTATTGGCCATGCAAAACAGCGCAATACCAATAACCGTTACTTAGGCCTAACAGAGCCAAGCATTATTGCTGCAGAGCCACCAAACCCTATTGTTAACGAATTAGTTATTTTACCTGACATTGAAAAGCGCCTTGAAGCTTTTATAAGAACAGCTCACGCTATTATCATTTTTCCTGGAGGCGCAGGTACTGCTGAAGAATTGCTATATTTATTAGGCATATTACTTCATCCAGATAACACCAAACAATGTTTGCCTGTTATTTTAACTGGCCCTAAAGAAAGTGAAGCGTACTTTAAAGAGCTGTGTGAATTTGTTGAAATGACGCTTGGTAAAGAAGCATTAGATAAGTTTGAAGTTATTATTGATAATCCTGAGTTAGTTGGGCAAAAGCTAAGATCGGCTATGGCCAATGTTCGTGATTACCGTAAAAGTGAAGGCGATGCCTACTACTTTAACTGGACGTTAAAAATCGATAACGATTTTCAACAACCTTTTGCACCAACACACGAAAATATGGCAAGTCTTGATTTACATCTTGATCAACCAAAGCAGTTATTAGCGGCTAATTTACGCAGAGCTTTTTCAGGTATTGTAGCTGGAAATGTAAAAGACGAAGGCGTTAAAGCCATTAAGCAAAACGGTCCATACATTTTAAGTGGCGAGCCTGCCCTTATGGAAAATATGGATACGTTATTACAAGCATTTGTTGATCAAGGCCGTATGAAACTCCCTGGCAGCAAATACATTCCGTGTTACAAAATAAAAGCATGAGTTTTATAGTTTGAAACCCCATTTACTTCTTATTGATGCGCTTAATTTAATTAGGCGCATTTACGCCGTTGACGCTAATCAAAAACATCACAGCGATGAACAAATGATACAAACGTGCTGTGCACGTGTAGCTCATGCGTGTAAAAAGCTTTTAGATACAAGTAATGCAACCCATGCGATTGCGGTATTTGATGGTGACAAAAGCTGGCGTTATCATTTTTATAAAGACTACAAACACTCCCGTGCCCCAATGCCTCAAGTGCTAAAAGATGCCTTAGAGCACTTTAAAACCGCAATAGAAGAAACCGGTATTGTTGTATTTGAGCCTATTAACGATGAAGCCGATGACATTATTGCAACGCTTGCATTTAAGGCATCAAATAATCAAATAGCTAATACTGTTGTCTCTACTGATAAAGGCTTTTTACGCTATTTAGGCCCCTACATTACAGTTTATGATTACTTTAAAAAACTCTATTTAGATGAGACAAGTATAAAAGAGCGTTTTGGTGTTGAGCAAAATAAGCTCGTTGATTTTTGGGCTTTGGCTGGCGATAAAACAAATGATATTCCGGGAGTAAAAGGAATAGGTACTAAGTCTGCGCAGCAAATAGTTAATAACTATAATTCAATTGAGCATGCGGCCGAAGATGAGTCTCTAAGCCCGAGTATTAAAGCAAAGTTAGCCGCTAATATGGATATGTACGTAATCTCAAAGCACTTGGTTAGTTTACGCACCGATATAAATTTAGGCTTTAGTTTAAAGCAGTTAAGACTTAATTAGTCGCAAGTTAATAGCCTCTAAACATTACAAAACGTATACTATTATTAGTTACCGGAGTCAGAGTAAACCATATTGAAAAAATTTATCCGATATTTAATCTTAGGTTTAGGGCTATATGCACTGATAGCAGCGTTGGTGATAACCTTTTATAAAGACGATCCTCAGGCTATGATCTGGCAAGACCGAGAAGCTTTTAATAAACGTTATATCGAAAAACTATCACTTGAGCAGCCCACAACACTCAATACTGTGCTTGATTATTTAGGCAGCCCCGACCTTACTTATGCCAAACGAGATGGTGAACAGGTATTTCAGATAGTTTTTTACCGTACACAGCATAAAACATCTGACGGTATAACCACTATGGATGAATGTACTGGGTTATTATTTAAAAATGGGCAGCTATTTTTATGGGGTCCTAGTGCATATAATAAATATCAAGAACAAAATTAGGTGAAGGTTTAATGGATGAAGCTGTTTCAACTACTTTAGAGCAGCTGCTTAATAATACGCAGCTGTTTTTAAGCTATTATAACAATAAACAAAAATGGACAGCCTTATACCCCATGGCAAGTAAGCTAGCTGAGCAATATAGAGTGCTCTATAGTGAACAGCCATTCGCATTACAAGCTCGTTTAACACTTTATAATCCTAATTATTCTTATGCCACCAACTTAGTTGTTAGTCAGAGTGTAATAACCGCTGCACTTTGTAAATCTCAACACTATAACAATGCCCTAAGCGAGCTATACATAGCGGCTTCACTCATTGAGCATTTATGTGTTGGAGCGCAATTAAACAAACTTTGCGAGCAAACACCTTTTCAAGACTCCGATAAAAACATATGGAAAATGCGTCATCAGTTAGCTGCAAAAGTAATGTTATCCAGTGGCGATTCTGCCAAACCCGTTACGCAATTATTAGCTAAGTTAAGTAAATATAAACAAGCATTGGTAAGTGCTCCTAAAATAATGCTTTACGATGGGGGCATAACACTAATTGCTTTAGCAAATATTATTAGTATGAACATTACTAGTAATACGGCTAATAAACACATGAGTTTATTTAAGGCACTTACTGACTTGTATATTCGCACACCAAACTTGTTTGCACTGCAGCTAATCAAATCACTTATAGCCCATTTAGGGCCACTATTACCGGGAAGCCGCGTTTTTTATGCCGAGCAAACCATGATTTATTTAGCGACTGATGCGCAGCAAAAACATATTTTAATTAGTAACACTAACCCAAATAAATTAGCTTGGTTTAGCGTTAAAGCAACGCTTAACGACAACCCAAAACAATGGCATTGCGCTGATAAAACCATTAGCTTCAAAGTATTTAACAGTGAACATGTTAAGTCAAAAAGTGTGGTTGGCGATGATAAAGCACAGTCTTTACTTGAACTAATAAGTAATATTAAGTCACAGCACGAATATAGCTATAAAGGGCTAAGCCAGCTAATGGCGGCTCACCCTCAGGTAGTTGCTAATTTATGTGAGGCAGTAAAACCTTATAATAAGGAGCATCAGGCCGCTAAAGACTTAAAGCATAGTTTATCGATGGTCGGTTATTATAATGCGCCTGCGATAATTCAAAGAGTTGTTTTTGAGCAATTAGTTAATGTTACCCCACACCCTCTGCAAGCCTACGTTACTAACAGATTAAATGGTTTGGTGAAAATAATGGCCTTATTAGTCAGTAAAAATAAACACGACCAGTTTGAACACATTACATTACCTTTATATGCTTATGCTCATTTTTTATTAACGCAATGCAGTACACAGCTTTCTCGTAAAACGCTGATTGACGACACACCAAATAAAACATTAAGTGCCCCTATTTGCTCATTTTTTGGAGTAGATTCAATTAATAACGAGCAACTAACGCAACAGCTTACTCATTTATTAAGTGACAACCCATGGACAACGGCACTTTTAGAAGCAGAGCAAACACCTAAAAAACACTTAACTGATTCTCATAAACTCTGGATCACACTTAAAATTGTTGCACAGAGTGTTTTTAAACCAGAACTTGCGCTAACAGCGTGGCAACTGCAAATATTAAACGAACAACTGAAAATACTAAATTGGCAAAACCCAACTGATTTTAATCAAAAATTAGAATCTCTCGCGTTATTTAATAGTATTTAATTTATGGGGCCCTATTTAACGTCTTTATACCCATTATAACTTTGGTGTATACCCAGTATTTCTTGTATAAACTAGCAAAATGGGTGATAAGTTGATATAAATGCGCCCTTAAATTTTCAAGCACGTTCACATAAATGATCTAACAAGCGATTACCCTCTCAGGGTAATAATTTATGTGCAAATCAAACTCTTTAAAGGAAAAGTCAATGGCCAAACAAACCATCACAGTGATCAAAGGCGACGGCATCGGTCCGAGCATTATCGACTCAGCACTTGAAATATTAAAAGCCGCAGGTTGCGACTTTGATTATGAATTTGTTGATGCTGGCCTAGCTGCACTTGAAAAAACAGGTGAGTTACTTCCACAAGACACGGTTGATACAATAGCTAGAAACAAAATCACTCTTAAAGGCCCTTTAACAACGCCTGTAGGTGAAGGTTTTACGTCTATTAACGTAACACTTCGTAAGCAATTTGGTTTATACGCTAACGTACGCCCTGTTAAATCATTTGTTGGCACTAAAGCGCGTTACGACGATATTGATATCATTACTATTCGTGAAAATACGCAAGGTATGTACTCAGGTGCAGGCCAAATAGTAAGTGAAGACGGTAATGAAGCAGAAGCAAAATCGATAATTACGCGTGAAGGCGCAGAAAAAATCGTAACTTTTGCATATGAGCTAGCGGTACGTGAAGGTCGTAAAAAAGTAACTGCTGTTCATAAAGCTAACATTTTAAAATCAACATCTGGTTTGTTTTTAAAAGTAGCACGTGAAGTAGCTGAGCGTTACCCACAAATTGAATCAAATGAAATGATTGTTGATGCAACGTGTATGAAACTGGTAATGACACCTGAAGAGTTTGACGTAATTGTTACGACTAACTTATTTGGTGATATTTTATCTGACCTTTGTGCTGGTTTAGTTGGCGGTTTAGGTATGGCTCCAGGTGCTAACATTGGTGAAGACGCTGCAATTTTTGAAGCTGTACACGGTAGTGCACCAGATATTGCTGGCAAAAACCTAGCTAACCCAACATCTGTAATTTTAGCGTCTATCCAAATGCTTGAGCATTTAGATATGGGCGATACAGCAGAGCGTATTCGTAGTGCTGTTGCTGATGTAATTAAATCAGGCGACCGTACAACTCGCGATTTAGGCGGCAGCCACGGTACAACTGATTTCACTCAATCAGTAATTGACCGTTTATAATTAATATTTGTTATTAATTTAAATAGCCCGCTAATTTAGCGGGCTTTTTTTATTTGTTAATTAAGCTTATACCAACCTGGTGTATTTATGCAGGTTAGTATTAAACCTAAATAAACTTAACAGTAGTAATCCTAATAAACCTGCCAATGATCCGCCACTTGAACCCGAACTACTTTGTTGCTTTTGCACTGTAAGAGATAACTCTTTAGTAAAAGTATCATTGGTTTGAGTATCAGTAACATTCAACGTTACATTAAATGTCCCGTCAGTTTGATAAGTATGCCTTGGGTTTTGTAAGTTTGATACCGCACTGCCATCACCAAAATCCCAACTGTAAGTATAACTATTAAAGCCGCCGGTTACTTGCGCATTAAATTGAGCGCTTAAATCATTTACTGTAACGTTTGCGTCTATGCTAAGCGGAACAGTTGCAGTTACATCAACCGCTTTAGTTTGCTCCGTGCCTTCGTTATCTGTCACTGTAAGCGTTACTTGGTAATCACCAGAGTATAAATAATTATAAGTGAGCGATTGCGTCGTTAAAGTACTTCCATCCCCTAGCTGCCAATTATAAGTATACGGTGCGACTCCACCTGTAAACGAAGCTTGAGCTGTTAATATTCCTTGGTTTATTTCATATTCAATTTCATTTACAGATAATGGCTCAACTAATGTAACTTGAGCTACAGCTACTTGCTGTGAAGTATCATTACTTGCCATAAACTCAACGCTATAGGTGCCATAGTCTTGGTATTCATGAGTAGGCGTTAACTCTGTGCTTGAGCTACCATCGTCAAAATTCCACGTGAATTTATCCGCAGGCGTGAGTGCAAAACCTTCAACATTAAAATTAACGATTAAACCTGTTTTAGTAAAATTAATTCCCTTAGTAACATTGTAATTAAGCTCTACTTCTATGTCTTCACTGTCTACTGACTGGCTTGTAATACTAAACTCAAAACCAACCTGTGGAAGCACAACACCTGATGGTTTTTGCGCTGCAAAGCTATAATCGGTTTTATCAGTAAACCCTGTGATAGCTGATAAATCATCATCACCTAACCCTGCCCTTTGTTGATATAAACTAAAAGCAGCATCACGTATTTGAATTGCTGAAGCAGCCGGAGTTTGCGTACTGCCTTTATTTATCGAGCGCTGATCAGCATCTACCACTAATGCAAAACCACTACCTGGATGCTCTGTCGTGTTGTTATCTGCTTGAGATTCATTGCTATACCACAATAATAATCCCGGTGAGTACTGCTCTGCTTGCAAACTACTGTCAACGCCTGTGTATGAACGCAATTGTAAATAGTAATGTGATGGCGATACATATGTGTAACTACCTATTTTTTCAAAGCCATTAAACTCGGTGTTAATTTGATCTTGTGCATTATTTTGCCAAATTAAAGTATCACTTTGCACAATACGCATATCATCCACAACAAAACCATAATAATGTGTGTTCGCATCTGTTATGTATTCAATTTTTAGATCAATTATTTGCCCAGCATAAGCTGATAAATCAAACTTATGAGTTAAATAGCCGTTAGGCTGCTTAGCATCACTATTAAAAAATGAATCACCTGATATATACGGACCAATGTCACCATAGTATGGGTTAATTGCTTGCGTATAATTACTAGCAATAGGCTCCCCATTTACTTTTACCTGTACTAAATCATAGTCGCGCTCAATACTGTAATAAGCAATAAAGCTTAAAGTAAGTGCCTCAGTTGTGTTTGGTAGCGTTACTGTATTAACTAAGCTGTTACTAACATTGTCGCCCGTATTTGAATAGTATTGAAAATCACCTTCTACTGGCGTTTTAAATTTTTCGAGTCGAGATGGCAGTGTTATTTTTATTTGGCTTTGTAGTTGTGAAGTACTCGCAGTATTAATTAATGTTTGCTGTGCGTTAGCATCTATCTCATCCATATCAAGCGTGAGCTGATTAACCCAATTACCCTGGTATCGATTTTGTAAATATTCAAGCGCATAAGGGCTAAACATAACAGGCTCTGAGCCTCGTGGCGAACCTGCCCAACTTCCTGTCGACATAACTGACCAAGACGCGACAGGCTCACCTACCGTGTTAGATTGTAAGTCGTATTCATCTAATAATCCCAAGTCATGCCCAAACTCATGCACCACCACGCCAATCCCAGCATCAATTGGATTAATTGTGTAACCAAAGAGTTTAATACTGCTGCCTGCAATCTCGCTCGGCCCGCTATTTTCATCAAATACATAATAGCGGTGCGACCAAATAGCATCGGTGCTTAGGTAACCACCACCCGCTTCCTCGCCAATACTTGAATGAAAAATCATTACATGGTCAATAATGCCGTTGGGTTCATTAATAATTCCGTCGCCATCAACATCATCTAAATCAGTTAAATCATAGTCCGCTAAATTAATATTAAACTTTGCAACCGCCTTCTCCACAGCCTCTTTGACTAAAGCGGGCGCATTTTTATCACGCGTACTGCCTTGGCGTTCACCATATATTTTTGCATTACTATCAGCGGTTACCCAGCCATATACCTGCCCGTTAAAGTTTAAGCTATTACCAGACGCTGCTTTATAATAATCTGCAGCCGTTGATAAGCTTTGTTCATCAGGGCCCGCATAACCTTGAGTATTAAAAAGCATTTGCTGATAGTGTTCAGTTGAATAATCAGCGTAAAACATGTCGGTGTCTTGCTCTACAAGTTGATTGTCGTCATGTTTAAGATCAGGGAAATCAATTAAGATAGCTAACACTTTTACATCATTAACGCTTTGATCTGGCACTAGCGACGTTGAAAAAGCGACCTGTTGTTTATTTGTATTTGAAAAAACGTTGGACGAGGATTTAAATTGCCTAAAGCCATTTTTAATTGAGTGATTGCCAACGTCTTTGTTACTCATATATGACTTAAATGAACTATCTAACTCACTTGAAGATATTTGGTCTCTTTTTTTAAGCCAATATAAAATACGTTCTTCGTTAGTTATACCAATATCATACGGGCTTAAATTATTAGCCGCTACTATAGGGCTTAATAGCGTAGTTAAAAGCGCAATTAACGTCACTTTTTTCACTGTGTTTTCCTCAAACATAATTATGTAGCAATCATACCTAATAATAGAAATTTAAACATGCGATAAAAACATATAGTTAACATATGCAATTAAAGCTAATGGTCTCTCACACTCTTTTATATCTAAAATCGAACTTACAACCTAAAATGCATAATTTCTGCCAGTAAACTCAATTAAACATAGGTTTTCTGCAGGTTTAAATTAAAAAAAGCCACAAAACGAATTTAAAATGCAAAAAACCACTTTCAAGGTTGACATAAGGGTTCAAAACCCTTAAAAATAAACCTATACAGAATTTTTAATTTAAAAGCAGTGTTTTGCTAAGTAGAGTAAAAACTATGAACACACAAATTAACCTTTTAGTCGTACTCGTACTGGTCTTAGTTATAAGCCCAGCGGGGATGTATTAAAAGGTGATACTGCTTTTTAAAAACCCTCGCACTACGCGGGGGTTTTTTTATGCATAAAAAAGCGCACAGAGGAATGAGGATGAGCAAACAAGAATATAATGGCTCTGAACTAGTAGTTCAGGCATTAAAAGAGTTAAAGGTAAAATACATATTTGGCTACCCCGGTGGTTCGGTTTTAGACTTATATGATGCACTTTTTCAGCAAGATGATATTGAGCATATATTAGTACGTCATGAACAAGCTGCCACACATATGGCTGATGGTTATGCTCGTGCTACTGGAGACGTTGGTGTTGTACTTGCAACCTCAGGCCCTGGCGCTACAAACTGTATAACGGGTATTGCAACGGCCTACATGGATTCAATTCCTATGGTTGTATTATCAGGCCAAGTGCCTACAAGTTTAATTGGCGATGATGCATTCCAAGAAACTGATATTGTTGGCTGTTCTCGCCCTATAGTTAAACACAGCTTTAACTGTAGAAGTGCTAAAGAAATCCCAACAATCTTAGCTAAAGCCTTTTATATAGCCAGTACAGGTCGTCCTGGACCTGTTGTAGTTGAGCTTCCTAAAGATATGCTTAACCCTGCTATAAAGTTTGAATACGAATTTCCTAAAACAACAGAGCTAAGAACATACAGCCCTAATACTAAAGGGCATTCAAAACAAATTCGTAAAGCGGTAACAACTATTCTAGAGGCCAAAAAACTGGTTATCTATTCTGGCGGTGGTATTGTTATTTCAAATACGTCAGAGCAATTAACGCATTTAGTTGAGTCGTTAAATGCGCCCATTACCAATACACTAATGGGGCTTGGCGGCATATCAGGTGTACATCCAAACTTTGTAGGTATGCTAGGCATGCACGGTACGCTTGAGGCCAACAAAGCAATGGCAAACGCCGATGTGATTTTAGCGCTTGGTGCTCGTTTTGATGATCGAGTAACTAATAACGTTAAAAAGTTTTGTCCAAATGCCACAATTGTACATGTAGATGTAGATCCAACTTCAATTTCAAAAACAATCAAAGCGCATATACCGGTTGTAGGTTGCTTAGCAACAGTACTAGAACAACTACAAACGGGTATTGATAAAAGCCCAATTAAAATAGATCGCAGCGCGCAAGAAGATTGGTGGCGCCAAATTATCAGCTGGCGTGAACAAAAATGTTTAAGCTACAACACAGATGGCGACAAAATTAAGCCACAAGCCGTAATTG
This sequence comes from Pseudoalteromonas sp. RB2-MNA-CIBAN-0110, assembly GCF_040309305.1. Classification (NCBI taxonomy): domain Bacteria; kingdom Pseudomonadati; phylum Pseudomonadota; class Gammaproteobacteria; order Alteromonadales; family Pseudoalteromonadaceae; genus Pseudoalteromonas; species Pseudoalteromonas sp. RB2-MNA-CIBAN-0110. The sequence continues at coordinate 48,986 of NZ_JBEOOQ010000001.1, forward strand.
AAGCTGTTTATAAAGCCACTAATGGCGATGCTTACGTAAGTTCTGACGTTGGTCAGCACCAAATGTTTGCAGCGCAATATTACCCATTTAAGCATCCTCGTCAGTGGATAAATTCAGGCGGCCTAGGCACTATGGGCTTTGGTTTACCTGCTGCTATGGGCGTAAAATTAGCCTTTCCTGATAAAGAGTCAGTGTGTATTACAGGTGATGGCTCTATTCAAATGAATATTCAAGAGCTATCTACCTGCTTGCAGTACAACCTAGCGGTAAAAGTTGTATCACTTAATAACCGCTCTTTAGGTATGGTACGCCAATGGCAAGATATGGTTTACGGCGGTCGTCATTCATCATCTTACATGGACTCGCTGCCTGATTTTGTTAAGTTGGTTGAAAGCTACGGGCATGTGGGTATTAAAGTAAACACACTTGATGAGTTACAACCTGCAATCGATAAAGCTATGAGCATAAACGATCGTTTAGTCTTTTTAGATATTCTTGTAGACGAGAAAGAACATGTATACCCAATGCAAATCAAGTTAGGTGGCATTGATGAGATGTGGTTACGTAAAGGAGTAAAAGCATAATGCGTCGTATTTTATCTATTTTACTGGAAAACGAACCGGGTGCACTGTCGCGTATTGTTGGGCTTTTTTCACAACGTGCATACAACATTGACAGCCTAACTGTGGGCACAACTGATGATCAGTCGTTATCACGTATTACCATTACCACCATGGGTGATGACAGAGTGGTTGAGCAGATCACAAAGCAAGTTAACAAATTAGTCGACGTGCTTAAAATTATCGATTTAACAGAAATGAGTCACATTGAGCGAGAGTTATTGCTTGTTAAGGTATTTGCTCAAGACGAGACGACTCGTGCAGCGGTTACCCGCGTAGTTGATGTGTTCCAGGGTGTTATTTTAGATATGGGCCGACAAAGCTATAGCCTGCAACTAGTGAGTAGTACAGACAAAATAGAATCGTTTTTAGACACACTTCGTCATGAAACCGATATTATTGAAGTTGTACGTTCTGGTGCTGTTGGCATTGGCCGAGGCGATAAAGCCTTAAAAGCATAAATTTATAATATAAAGGCATCAGTTGATGTCTTTATTAAACATAAAAAAAAAGAGCTAAATAGCTCTTTTTTTATTTTAATTCGTTAAACCTATTAAGGGTTTACTTGGTCTTTAAGACCTTTACCTGCTTTAAAGCTTGGGATAGTTGCCGCTGCGATTTGGATCTCAGCACCCGTTTGTGGGTTACGGCCAGTGCGAGCTGCACGTTCTTTTACTGAGAAAGTACCAAAACCAACTAATGCTACTGAATCACCTTCTTTTAAAGAAGAAGTTACAGCACCTGTAAACGCGTCAAGAGCACGAGTAGCAGCGGCTTTAGAGATTTCTGCATCAGTAGCAATTTTTTCAACTAATTGAGCTTTATTCATTGTTAGATTCCTATTCGTTATTATTTTGCCTTCGCAAAACCTATCTTTATGCATTTTTAAAGAGTTAGCAACAGCAAATTGCATTTTTTGCTTAAATTCTTAAAAAATGAGTAAAATTTAAATAATTCTCGGTAGAATACAGCGTGTTGGGTTAACAAAGACTTAATTTGAGTACAATTTTGGCGCAAGTTAAGCAACTGGGTAAATAAGCTATATTTTTTCGATAACTAAGGTCACTTCCCCGACCTCGACTCCAAACTTAACAATAGATGTGCGGTTTATCAAGCGCGATTGTGTAACCAGGTACATCCAATCGTCAAAATTCACTTCTAAAGTACTGCCATCGTATGGAAGCTCTACATCATAATTCCAATGAAATACGCTGCCGTCACTTTTGCCTTTTGCTGTACCTATAACATCAGCTGCTGTCCCCGTTAAACTATTGTCTTCATTTAACGTTATTTTCCAGATTCGCTTTTGGGTTTCGCCATCATCATAAATAAAGTCTTCTTCAATAACGCCCTGGTTACCGTCCCAAGTCGCATTCATATCTACGACAAGCTTTCGGGTCAATTCGCCTTTAAAGTCTTGTACAACACCATAGGCTTTCAAATTTCCGCTAAAAAACGTTTTAAAGTCGAAATTTGGCGATGTATTTTTATAATGTTCAACATTTGGTGCCGAACAGCTAATTAAAAGTAGAGCCGAGAGGCTCATAACAGCTGCTTTTAACGTGTTTAATATGTTCATATTAATTCCCTAATAATTGCTTTCGTAATTTTGGTTCAGAGGTTTTTTCATCAAGCCAAATAGCTAAAAAGTCACTCGAAAATTGAGGTTCATCAATTTCACCCATTTTTTCATCATTATGATAAAAAGTGCTCATACCTTGCTCATTTGTCACTAATGTTAGTGAGTCACCCTTTTTTATATCAGGCCAAATAGACAACAATTTACTGTCGTATTTATCTGCCAGCCCTGTTTTTCCAAGATGTTCCCACTGCTCATTTGTTGCTTTTACTATTTCTTTAGCGTCAAAGTCACGTAAATAGGTAAGCTTAAACTTAACAGGATGTGTTCCTGCGCTGTAATTACCTGAAGGGGTAAATAGCACAGCGTCATATACATCCCAAAATAAATACTCCATTCGTGCTTCGCCTACTTTATTAAATTGTGTGTTAGCTAAAACAATTGAAGTGGTAAGCAAATAAAAAGTAACTGCCTTTAGTAAAAATTTCAAAATAAGCTCCCTTTGAGTCAATGGGTAATGTTACGAAATAGAAATTGTGGAAGATCAGCGATTGATGAATAACTTGATTTTTTGGTTTATGAAAAGAATAACAGTAAACACTGTAGACCAAAGCGCCCCGTAAACGAGCCAGAATTGCCATAAAGGTAAACCTAAACTTATTACTTCAAAGCGCGCTCCAGCCCAATAACTTGCTGGCGCAAATGCCATACATACCAAAAAGGCCTGCCAAAGCTTTAATTTACTCAAAAAAACCATTGAGGTATTTAAAGAAAGTAGTAATGCAGCCCATAAAAACACGAGCCATAGAGGGAAGGGATAAACTTTAAATTCTAACAAGCCTAACTTTACCGCTATAAATTCTAACAATAGTGCTAAAGGTAGGGCTTTAATTAATAGTAAGGAGTCTTGTTTTTTCTGCTTTGACAAACAAAACATTAAAACAATAATCAAGCCACTAAAAAGTAGCGAATTGGCTTCAAGCAGCAATGATAAAAACCACACTGCTTGAAATAAAACAAAATTAGTAACCGAGCGCAATATCATCGTTATCACTAGTAAAACGAGGTTTACGCGCCATTAAATGTACCGTACTTGTTGCTCTGGCTCTAAACGCACCTTCACAATAAGCAAAATAAAATAACCATAAACGATAAAAGCGTTCATCAAATTTAGAGCGGTCTAAATCAGGCCAGCTTTTTATAAAACGAGTTCGCCAATCTGCTAATGTTCTTGCGTAGTGAGCACCAATATCATTAACAGTATGAATAACCATATCGGTATTATTTTTAATCTGCTCACTCATTTCGTTAAGCGATGGCAAACATCCGCCCGGAAAAATATACTGCTGAATAAAGTCAGAGTTTTTTAAGTAGTGCTTATAACGCTGATCGCCAATAGTAATTGCTTGAATAAGCATGGCGCCATCGTCTTTTAGGAGCTCACCACACTGAGTGAAAAAGCTCGGCAAATAATCATGACCCACTGCTTCTATCATTTCAATAGAAACAAGCTTGTCGTATTTACCTTTTAGTAGTCTGTAATCGAGCTTAAGTAATGTTATTTTACTTTCAAGACCAAGTTCAACAATCTTGTTAGCTACATAATCATGTTGCTCATCAGATATGGTTGTTGTTGTTACATGGCAACCGTAATGTGTGGCTGCATATATAGCAAATGCCCCCCACCCTGTACCAATTTCAATTACTGAATCATTTTTTTGAAGCTCAACTTGCTCACAAATGCGTTTAAGCTTGTATTGTTGAGCCTCTTCAAGTGTCGCTTCTTTTGTAGGATATACAGCACTTGAGTAAAGCATTTCTTTACTTAAAAATGATTCGTACAAATCATTACCTAAGTCGTAATGAGCAACAATATTTTTCTTAGAACCCGATTCTGAATTTTTGTTTTTTATGTGATTAAATCGGTGTGCGATATTACTAAAAAATGCGAATTTTTTTTCAAACTCATCAAGTTGCTTTTCGTTTATAGCAAATATCTCAATGAATGAAGTTAAGTTGTCACAAGACCAATGCCCCAAAATATACGCTTCACCAGCGCCAACGCTCCCAGATAACGCAAACGCTTTATACATAGCTTTATCATTAACTGTTACTGTTACTTTTAACGCAGACGATACATCACCAAAAACTGTACGCTCATTTCCTTCAATTAAAACAACTTGACCTGTTTCAATTGACGAAAAGGCTTTAGTTACTAATTTTTTATATATATTAGTTAACCAACTAGTGCTTTGTTCGCAATTTAAGCTCGACACTTTATCCATTAAAATACCTATTAATTGTCCTGACTACCTATGTGCTTTATGGCTTACCTGAGTGACCTAAAAAAGGCACTCGCTTTATAAACAACTTTAATGCTTGATAATAAATACCTTTGAAAATAGACCATGTCATGGCCGGAAAACGTTTAAACAACTTATTAATCTCTTCGTTAGTGAGGTCTTTACGTTTCAAGCGAAGTGTTGCATCAAATAATAACTCTTCATTTCGCTTATTTTCAATGTGTATCAATGTTTTATCAGGCGATTGTTTAACATGCCAATGATAGTTCATATCCAGATTCATAAAAGGTGATACGGAAAAAACCTTCTTAAAGTTCACTTTTTTTTCTAAAGGGACTAAATAATAATGACGCTCGTTCCATGGTGTATTACTCACTTCAGCTATCATGTACTTAAAACGGGTGTCGTTGTGGCCAAAAAAGTAAAAATTAACAGGGCTAAAATACACACCAAAACAACGAAATTGCCCTAGCATGTAAATATGAGAAAAGGTTTCAGTAATACCTAAATTGGCAAGTTGATCATGCGCACGCTCAATAAGAGGTCGTTTAGCAAGTTCTGAGGTATCTTTAAGATAATCAGCTTCATTAAATTTTAACGCTTTTAAGCCTGACGTACCTAAGTGTTTATGCACACCATTTAGTTGTTGAGGATTATTTAAATCTACCCACATCATATACAAAGGGTAACTAAAACGATGTTCTTTAACAGCAAAACGGCGATGTTTTACATCGCCTAAATACACTGCACTAGTCAAATTCGACCCCAAGTTGCTTGGCTACATCTACACCACTGTGTACGCCATCTTCATGAAAACCATTGTACCAATAAGCACCACAAAAATAACTATTGTTTTGCCCATCAATACTGTGTTTAAGCTTTTGAGCAGCAATTGACTCTTGGTTAAATACAGGGTGATGATAAGTAAACTCGCGCAAAATTTTACTTTGGCTTATTCCTTCAAGGTGATTAAGCGTTACACAAAACTGTGTATCCGATTGTATACCTTGTAAAATATTCATTTGGTAAGTAACAACAGCTGCTTTATCAGTGTTGTTATTAAGCAGGTAGTTCCAACTTGCCCATGCCGCTTTTCTATCAGGTAAAAGGTTTGTATCGGTGTGCAGCACAACTGAATTCTCAGTGTAAGCTATTGCACCCAATACTGACTTTTCTTGCTCAGTTGCATCACCAAGTAGTGCAAGCGCCTGATCTGAATGACAAGCAAATATTACTTTATCAAACTTACTTAATTCACCATTGGCAAACTCTAATGTTACTTCATCATTTTGACGCGTAACAGATTTAATATCTGTATTAAGTTTAATTTTATCAGCAAAACCTCTGATCAGTGGTTTAATATACTGACGAGAGCCACCTGGTACTACATACCACTGTGGTCTGTTTGTTACATCTAAAAGGCCATGATTAAAGAAGAACTTAACAAAAAATTCAACGCCTACATTTTCCATTTCTTTAATACTGGTAGACCAAATAGCCGCGCCCATCGGAAGAATATAATGGTATTTAAAAAAGTCATTAAAGTGATTGTCGCTAAGCAGTTGCCCTAATGATTGATCAGATTGGTAATCATCTTTTTCATGTAGTGCTTTACACAATTTGTTAAACCTAACAATGTCGTACAATAATCGCCAAAACTTAGGTCTAAAAATATTACGACGCTGTGCAAACAGGCTTGTAAACGTATGGCCATTGTATTCAAAGCCAGTGGCTTCGTTATGAACACTAAAGCTCATTTGGGTTGTTTGTTTATCTACACCAATACGCGATAGTAACTTTTCAAAGTATGGGTAAGTTCTGTCATTAAATACAATAAAGCCAGTATCAATTGCGTATTTTATGCCGCATACATCAACATCAACCGTTGCGGTGTGACCACCTATATAATCATTTTTTTCAAATACGGTTACATCGTAATGTTTATGAAGCAAATGCCCACATGTTAAACCAGATACACCAGTTCCTATTATTGCTATTTTTTTCAACGGGCTAATCCTTTTGCGATTTTAAGCCAAATTGGGAGTGGTAAAATACGTAATGCTTTTAATATAAGTGTAAAACGGTACGGAAAGTGAACATCTTTTCGGCGCTTATGTATTCCCTTAATCATATAATCTGCGGCTTTTTCAGCGGTAACGGCCATAGGCATCGGGAAATCATTTTTATTAGTAAGCGGAGTTTTCACAAAGCCAGGGTGAACTAAAGTCACATCAACATCATCTAAATCAACAGCTAAGCTTTTTGCTAAGTAACTTACACCCGCTTTTGATGCACCATAAGCTTCTGAACGAGGTAGCGCAAGATAGGTAACACTTGAGCTGACCAAAACAAGCTGACCACCTGAATTTATTTTAGGAAGTAGCGCCTCAAGGCAATACCCCATAGAGAGTAAATTTACGTTTATTACACGTTCAAACAATGCACTATCAAAGTTTCGTGCGTCATCTATGTATTCACAGTTACCCGCGTTTAAAATAACACGGTCAAAATGAGGAAAGCCAACTGTCGACTCTTTAATGTCTTGTAGATTAGTTGCATCAAATTTACATGCTTGAATATTGTCGTATTTAGCAAGCTCAGCGAGCTTTTCACTATTACGGCCACAAGCTATAACAGTGTCTCCCAACTGCGCATATTTAATTGCTAACTGCTCACCAATACCAGAAGTAGCACCCGTTATAAGTGTGATCATAATTAACCTGCCCTTTTATCAATTAGCTTTATAACACTACCAAGTAAAGGAATATGTTTGTACAGCAACTCGCCCACATTAAAGTAGTCTCTGTGCTTGATAATTTTGCCATTTTCAAAAATAAGCTTGCTATGACCTTCTACCGAAATAGTTTTACCTGATGAAAGCTTTGGATGTGCATAGTGCATAGTCCAATAGATAAAAGCATTGTTGCCGCTATCAAACGAATCATTAATATCAAACTGACAATGCTTAACATTGCTATATAAGTTAGCAAAGTACCTGCGCAATTCTACAATGCCATTAATTTCATGCATCGGGTCTATAAACTGTATGTTGTCACAGTAAATATCACTCAATAAATCAAGATTAGTGCTATCAAGCTGTTGGTATATTTCAACAAATTTATCTACTGGTAACTGGTTATCCATATCACACCTTAAATGCAGCAAGTGCACGTTCTCGTGCCGCTTTATGATCAACTATTGCTGGCCAGTAACATTCCTTATCTTTACCTATTGCGGCTAAATAAGTGTGTGGAAAATGAATGTGTTTATCTGGCACGTTTTCAAGCTCTGGCAAATACTTACGGATAAACTTGCCAGTTGGATCAAAGCGCTCGCTTTGTCTGATAGGGTTAAAAACTCTAAAGTAAGGCTGAGCATCACACCCGGTACTTGCAGCCCACTGCCAGCCACCATTATTTGAGGCTAAATCGCCATCAATTAGGTGCTGCATAAAAAAGCGCTCACCTTCGCGCCAGTCTATTAATAAATGCTTAGTTAAAAAGCTCGCAACAACCATACGTAAACGATTGTGCATCCAACCGGTTTGCTTTAGTTGTAGCATTGCAGCATCTACTAACGGGTAACCTGTACGCCCTTCACACCATGCTGTAAATTCATTTTCGCTTTTACGCCACACTACGGCGTTATACTTTTCGTTAAAGTTATCACCGCGCGAAAGCTTCGGAAATTCAGCAATTAAATGCCTGTAAAATTCGCGCCAAACAAGCTCGTTAATCCACGTAAACGTTTTACTTTTTGACGTAGTTAAAATATCAGGATAACGCTGCTGAATATTAATAAGCAGCTGTTTTGTGCTTACAATACCAAGTGCTAAATACGGGCTTAAACCTGATGTGCCTTTTACGCTGGGTATATCACGCTGATCGTCGTAGCTTGTAAGTTTGTCACATATAAAATTATCAACTACGGTTGAGAGTGTTTCGTCGTCAACCGGCCACTTATCTGAGCATCCATCACTTTTTAGTAAATCACTCTCGTCAAACTCAATAGGGTCAGAAGTTAAAGGCCATTGTGGCAAACTAAAGTGTGTATCTTGATACTGCTTTAACCATGCTCGCTTAAATGGAGTAAACACTTTATACATTTCATTACTTTGGTTTTTAACCGTTCCAACAGGTGCAATTAAATCACCTTCGTACAAAGTAAAAGTAATTGAAAGCTCATCGCATTCGTGCAAAATTGCTTTATCGCGGTTTACTTCATTAAGCTCATATTCTGTATTAGCAATTACGTGTTTTACATCGTTTGCTTTACAAAAATCAATAAGCTCACGCGTACAATCAGAAAAGCTAGGCGCTTCAATAACATGTAAAGTAATGCCGTAATCAGCAAGCTGAGATTGAAGATAAGTAACTCGGCGCTTGAGTAAGTCAATCTGAATAGGCGCAGCTTGGTGCTGTTGCCACTGTTTTTCAGACACAAAAAAAATGGCGTGTTTAGCGCCATTATTTAGCGCTTGAATTAACGCTTCGTTAGAAAAAAGGCGCAAATCGCGCCTAAACCAAAATAATGTATCCATTAAATACCAAATCGTAGTTTTAAATCGTGAGGGTAAGGGTTAAAAAACACTTGTTTTTCAAGGTACTCATTTGGGTGAACCTTCAAATGATGTTTTAACAAGGTAAGTGGTACATACAATGGCACCAAACCTTCGCGGTATTCATCTATCGCATCACGAAGTTCTTGTTTTTCAACCTTCGATAAATCAGTTTTAAAGTAACCTTGTAAATGCATTAGCGTGTTGCAATTATTTCTGCGAGAAGCTGGCTTTTTAAGACCCGTCATCAAACCTAGAATATATTCATCAGCAACTGCATTTATATCGTCACCTACATAAGTCCCCAGCAGGTTACCCAAATCACGATAAGCTTGATAGTTATGAGCCATCAACAAGTACTTATACTGAGAGTGAAATTGAGTAAGCTTATGGACCGTAAGCGGCTCTTGTACTAATTTTTGCCAGTTTTTAAATACGTAAATTCTCATTACAAAGTTTTCACGTAAATGCATGTCGTTTAAACGTCCGTTTTCTTCACATGGCAATAATGGGTTGTGCTTCATTATTTGCTCAGCAAAAAAACCAACGCCTTCAGAGGTATTACCTGTTCCTGCTTCATTGTATATTTTAATGCGCTCCATGCCGCAACTTGGGCTTTTTGCACAAAATACAAACCCGCTTAATTCTTTAGCTTGTTCAGTTGCAACTTTTTTACCATATTCAGTAAGTTGTTGTCCTACTTCGCCGGTGCCATCTGGGCGGCATACTTTAATAGTATCGCCAACTTTAACTTGGCGAATAGTTGGACGAGGTATCGGTAAACCAACAGCTACTTCCGGACAAAACCGTGTGTATTCAACGTGTTTGCCTAGTTCATCCATACAAAAATTTGACTTTTTATGTCCTGTGTCAAATCTAACTTTTTCGCCTGCTAAGCAGGCGCTTATACCTATTTTTATTATATCTGTGTGCATATATTCTCTTAGTAAATCAAATTACCTATTGGATTTAGTAACTTGCTGAAGCCCTTATTAAAATGTAGCGCACTACTGACAACTGTAAAGCATAAACATCCATCTTTCGTTAAAGGTGTATGTTGATGACTACCATCTTGCCAAATAAAATCGCCTGGTACGTAATTACCATCTTCATCACTAAACTCACCGTCTAGTAGTAAAGTAACTTCAAATCCGGTATGTGTATGCTCAGGAATTTCGCCACCAGCATCAATATGCAGTAGGCTAGAACGCAGCGCACCATCATCAAGCGAAACGCGAGATCGTGCCAGCTTACCAACTTGTGTAAATTTGCTATGAGAAATACGTGTTAAAGCACGTGGAAGTTGGTAGTTATGCTCATTCACTTTAATAGATACAGGCTCTACTTCGTAAACTTCATCGATAGAATCATCAGACATGATCATATCGAGAACATTTAGTTCAAATTCTTCAAGTAAATCAGATTTCTCGGTTTGAGGTTTCTCAAATTGAGCAGGCTCTTCACTAAATAATGCATTTGCATTACTTGCTTCAATTTTAGCTACTTTAGCTTGGCACACAGGGCACATGTCTACGTGAATAGAAACGGCTAAACTCAATGATGTAGCAAGTGATGCATCGCAATACTGTGTCAGTAAAGTTTCACTCGGGTGATGTTTAATCATGCTGATCTCCCATTTCATTACGTAATTTTTGCAAGGCCAAACGTAACCGTGATTTTACCGTGCCTACTGGAATATTAAGTTGATGTGCAAGTTGCTCTTGCGACATATCTTGAAAATAAACGCCTCTTACCACTTCGCGTTGAGCAATTGGTAATTTGTCTAAATAGCGCTTAATTTGCTTATCTTCTAAATGATCACTGTATTCGTGATGCGTATCTTGTGAGTCGTTTAGTAACGGCCAAATATCTTCGCTTATATTTTCTTCTTTATTACTTTTCATTTTACGAAGCATATCGAACGAAGCGTTACGCATAACGGTATAAACCCACGTAGTAGCAGCGCCTTTTTCACTATGATACAAATGTGCTTTACGCCAAACAGACGTTAATGTTTCTTGCACAAGCTCCATGGCTTGGGCTTCAACACCAAACTGCTTAATTCCAAAGCGTTTAATTTTTGGCGCAAAGTATTCAAATAAATATGAAAACGCTTTTTTATCGCGTGATTGCGCAACATCTATAAGCGCTTGCATGAGCTCTTTACTCGGCGTTTCTGGCATGGCAGTGTACTTACCTGTATTAGGTTCACAACGTGGTGACTGTTGTTGACTTACCATAATAATTTATCCCGTTATTGCTTTTGTATTAAGTAATACGGGCAATAATTAATTTAGGATCATAAAATTTAGGAAAATTCGTTATTAATCACAGTATGGAGGAAATTAAGTAAGTTATCAAAATTCGTTTCAAACGCAAGTTGCTGTTTTTTCTCAATAGAAACAGGTAGGAGTTCAAGCCAACGTGCTGCAATCCATGGAAGCTTGTCAAAATGAGTTTTCTTGTACAACAAATTAAGTTCCGGATTACCTTGAAATACGTTTTTAAGCGCGTCGTGTAGTAGGTAATGTTCACCAATTTGATTGTTAGAATCTTTGTACCAATACGGCGTATTACAAGGCGATACCAAGCCATGACGTAATTCGTCTTCGTCTTGATAAACATCATTAATTTGCACATTTTGCGATGCAAATACATCAATTAATAATACATCGTTATCGTCTTGGTCAAAATCAATAATATCAACAAGGCAACCTTGCGCGCTTATATTAAAAGGCGTGTCATGCTCGAACGTACAAAGCACAAACCCTGTATTATTTTTTAATGCGGTTTTAACCATATTTAAGTAGCGAGGCTCAAATATGCGTAATCGCGTATAACCTTCAGGTAACATAAAAATGGGTAATGGAAAAATCGCACGTTTCATAAAGTCTACTTATTTCAAACACTCTGCCTTTATTTACGTGCGCTTTTGCTAAGTCGATCAGCTTTGTATGAATCGAATTAATTACCAGCTATATAATTGGCTAAAGATTAAACCAACCTCCCATAGCTTTAAACACTTGAACCGAGTAATAAGCGCTAATCATACTGACTACGGGTGCTAACATTAATGCAAATAATCCAAGTTCACTGCTCATCGTTTTAATCCTTTAAATGATTTATTTTACGTTTTTTATACTAGTGTCAGTATTTTTAAGCGTTGCGCTATCTGTTAAAACTGGCTCATCTAATAACCCCTCTAAAACAGTTTTAGCATCAAAATAAAGCGTTTCCTTTAGTGATTTTTCAAGCTCGATTGTGGTTTGCTTTACGTAGCTTGCTACACTTTGAGTTAATATATCAGTTACATCTAGGTCCACTTCTACTGCATGAACTTGCGCAGAACCTAATACTAATAAACTTGCCATAGCGATTTTAATTGAATGTTTCATAATGGTATTCCTTGTTTGTGTATTGTTTAGACGTAGTTATATACTCAAGGGTTGTGCCAACATAAAAACAAATCTTAACCAGTTGTAATTAAACAACTTTACACGCATCACTTTAATTTAAAAAATTCACCCCTCGTTAATTTAACCATTTAATTTGATTTTTTGACTACTTTTTAGTTAATAAATAAAAGGGTTTAAAGGTATTAATTCCGTCACAGTAAATACATTTAGCGTTTATAAAAACGTCATATTTAATCGTTAAAATACGCACCACTATAAATAATTTAAAAAGTGCAGTATGACTCTTTCATCACGTCGAAATTTTTTAAAAACCTCAGCAGCAAGCATATTTACCGTCGCAGTATCGAGTGCCATTACAGGTTGTGCTCAGACATTAATAAACAAACCTCTATCGGCTATTGAATTTAAACACGGTGTAGCCAGTGGCGATCCGCTTAGTCATGCTTTAATAATTTGGACACGTGCAACCACTTCTCAATCAAATTTTGAAGTTACTGTTGCTTGGGAGCTGGCAGGTGATTCTCAATTTAAAAACATTATTCGCAGCGGGCAAGAACAAACAGATAAAAGCCGAGACTTTACAATAAAAATAGATGTGCAAGAACTTGCTCCAAACACAGAGTACTTTTATCGTTTTATAGGTTTGCAAACACAAAGCCCAATTGGCCGAGCTAAAACACTACCAATAAATAACATTGAACAAATTAAAATGGCTGTTGTGTCGTGCTCAAACTACCCTGCTGGGTACTTTAATGCCTACACAGATGCCGCTAAGCAAAAAGATTTAGATGTAGTACTGCATTTGGGAGATTACATTTACGAATACCCAATGGGCGGGTACGCTACCGAAAATGCTAAAAGCATTGGCCGCCAATTAGCAGCTGATAACAGCGGTGAAATTATTACCCTTAGCGACTATCGTAAACGTTATGCTATTTACAGAACAGACCAAGGCCTTCAAGCACTTCACGCTGCAGCGCCTTTTATCGCAATATGGGATGATCACGAAGTTACTAACGATACCTATAAAAGTGGTGCTGAAAATCATACCCCTGATGAAGGTGACTTTTTTAAGCGTCGCGCAGCAGCTATTCAAGCCTATTACGAATGGCTGCCAATTAGACCGCCTATGGGCGAACAAAGCCCGCAAATATATCGCACCTTCGATTTTGGTAATTTAATAAGCTTACATATGCTAGATACGCGCGTAATAGCACGCGATAAACAACTTGCTTACAGCGACTATAAAAACCCCGAGACCAAGGAAATGGATGTTGCTCGCTTTGCCAGTGATTTAAATAATCCAAATAGGCAGTTACTAGGTAACACACAACTAAACTGGCTCACGAGTGCAATAACTAAATCAAATGCAAAATGGCAAGTATTGGGCCAGCAAGTATTGATGACTAAAATGTGGCTACCTACTGAAATATTCTCGCAATCCGATCGCACTAAAATACCGCAGGTGTTAAAAGAGCTTGTTGCCATTAAAAAAGCCGTGTTAGCTAATAAAGCGGTAACACCCGCGCAACTCGCACGCGTAAATACTTTAATGCCTTATAATTTAGATGCGTGGGATGGTTACCCAAGCGAGCGCGAAGCATTGTACAAAAGCGTTACCGCATTAAATAAAAAATTAGTGGTGGTTGCAGGTGATACGCACAATGCGTGGCATGGCACATTAAAAAATGCAAAAGGCGAAAGCGTAGGAGTAGAATTTGCAACACCTGGTGTTACATCCCCGGGTATGGAGCATTATTTAGCGCTTAATACAGCACAAGCAAAGCAAATGGCTGACTCGCTTTCATTGCTAATAAACGACTTAAACTATTGTGACTTATCACACCGTGGTTATATGTTGCTTACAATCACTAAAGAGCAAATCACAACCGATTGGCGCTATGTAGATAACACTAACACTTCAAGCTACAACATTGCTGCTCAACACCAAAGTGTCTATAAGGGCTAACATTTTGTATAAAAAGAGAAGGTAAACACATTATTTACCTTCTCGTTTATTTTATTAAACGTGCTTAATTACAAGTATAAAGAAGCGTCCACGAAGCATCACTTCCTGGAATGCTGTTTGTATACCAATTTGCGCTGTATGCATTACCTTGATATTGCATTTTATCGTCAGTGTTATTGTGAGTAAACGGACCACCTGAGTAATCTTTGTTCACCCAATTAGGGTATGCATTAATACCATTACAATCTGTTGAACTTACAACACTGCATCCGTTTGTATCAACACTTGTACCAGCGGGTGTATCTGGGCACTGATCAATATCATCATTCACACCATCGTTATCCGCATCGCTTTGTGGCTCAACTACTTCAACAACACAACCTATATTATTAACAGTTTCACCTGCAGGTGTATTAGGACATTGATCAATACTATCGCTTATACCATCAGCGTCGCTGTCAGTTACTGCACAGCCAATACTATCAACCGTTGTACCTGCGGAAGTATTATCGCACTGATCAAGGCTGTCACTTACGCCATCCCCGTCGCTATCTAAATCAACATTGCTACTACCACCACCCCAACCTTGAATGATCTCTTTAACTTTAGAGCCTGACGATGTTAGTGAATTCCAACTACCGCCTGGAGTAAATAACGATGCACCTTCGTTTTTATCGTTTAAAGCCCAGTTAGCGTGGCTAATATTGTTTGTTTTAAAAAATGCCATCCATGCATCGGTTTCATTGATATTAACACCACCATTGCCATCAGCATTAACTGTTCCCCACTCTGTGGCGAATAGTGCAATGCCGTTATCGAGTGCTGTTTGTGCTTTATTTCGATACGATTGACCATGCGTGCCAGCATAAAAATGCAGAGTGTAAGCAATATTGGCGCGATCAATTGGGTTTTGTGATGCCACATCAACATCTTGCGACCACGTAGGCGTTCCAACCACAATTAAGTTATCAGGATCGATTGCTCTAATTTTATCAATAACTGTTTCTGCGTAAGGCTTAATATCGTTAACCCACGAGATTTGTAACGGCTCATTATAAATTTCATAAATAACATTATCGTTGTCACCATATTTAGTGGCTACTTCTTCAAAAAATCGAATGGCTGTTGCTTGATCGGTATGTGCTTCATGGCTATGAAAATCAATAATAACGTACATATCTTCGCTAATAGCTGCGTTTACAACAGTATCAAGACGGCTCATATTGCCCTCCCAATCAAAGTTCAAACTGCCACCCGTACTTGTGCCATGGCCAATAGCTGCACGGATTAATGTTGCATTAAATTCAGTTTTTGCCTTTGCCACTGTTTCAGCTGTGTAAAATTTTTCAGCGCCCCACCCCGTGTTACTCCAAAATAAGCTAGGCCCTGCAAAGCTTGTGTTTTCTCCACCCGCAAGAACTTGATTCCCACTTACCGTTAACTTCTCAACAGCAGCATTGGCCATTGTTGAGCATCCTAATAATAAAGCTAACGATAAACTCGCCACTTTAAAATCCTTTCTTTTGTGATTATTTGAACTGTTATTCATCGTATTTCCTTAAATTGAAATTATCAGTCGTCATTGCTTGACGTAATAAATTGACACCAAACCAATACTTAATAGTCAAATAAAGTTAATTTAGCGAGCAGAAAGTACCATTTATTTATTAACATTAAATGAATGAAAAGGTACAAAGATAAGGATTTTAATTAACTAAATATCAACAAGTGAGCGATTTAACGAGGTTTGAGGATTTTACTGGGTATATACAGGCATTTACACGATGTTTACATGATGCGGGCAAAAAATCTCGGTTACAAAAAATATGTATAAAAATGAAAAGGCGGTAATAATAATTATTACCGCCATCAATAATAGCTAAATATCAGGGATAAATATGCGGGAAGAAAATTAATAAGCCAACCAAACCGAGTTCTAATTAAGTGGCTTATTTTTTAGTGGGCAGCGCTTTTCTGCCCAAACGGTATGCATCCATCATACTCAGCACCCAAATTATAATCATTAAAGGTACATACTTATATTCAGCGAGTTGAGCGCAAGCGTCAGATGGTTGTTGCGCTGCTTTTAAAATGGCCGTAACCGACATGGGGATTTTTCCGTTTACAATTTCATTTGCAGTACACTGTGCAATCGCAAATATATCTTGTAGGGTTAAAATTAAAAGAACAGAAAATACGCCCGCAAAAATAGCGCCTATAAGGTGTTTTTTTAGAGAAAAATGCCCCGCTCCAGGATAAACAATGGCGGTAAGTAAAGCAGCTTTTAGATCTTGTTTCATGGTTATTTCAGCTCGTAATATGTATTACACTAGACACCAACATAGTGAATTAATTCTCTTTAAAATCAAGTAAAAGCTAAATTAGCGTATCAAATAAAGTTATTTAGAATTACTCACAGCTAAGATTGAAACATTCAGCGTACAGTTGTACACTGAAAATTAATTCCAATAGTGGTAGGAACCGTTATGTCGTTAGAAGCGCCTTATTCCCGTAAAGAAGAACAACTAAACGTAATCAGCCATGCACTCGGTATTATTTTTGCCGTATTTGTAATGTGGGATCTATTTAGCCAAGCCACCAGCACTAAAGCGTATATTAGTACTGCAATTTATGGCAGCAGTCTATTTGTACTGTTTTTGTCGTCCACTTTGTACCATGCCAGTATTCAACCGCGCTTAAGAGCCTTTTATAAAAAGTGCGATCACTGCGCCATATACTTATTAATTGCCGGCACCTACACTCCCTTTTTATTAATCTCATTAACCGGTGCTTGGTCATGGGCAACACTTACATTTATATGGACTGTGGCACTGGCGGGCGTTGCGTACAAAGTATTTGTAAAAAACGGTAATAAAAAAATATCACTCGCCACCTACTTACTCATGGGTTGGTTTGCACTGGCTATTGTATATCCGCTTTATTCAAGTGTTGATGTAAAAGCACTTTACTGGCTACTTGCCGGCGGTATTTTTTATAGTTTAGGCACTTTTTTTTACAGTGCTAAAAGCACCCAGTTTAGCCATGCAATTTGGCATTTGTTTGTAATTGCCGGGTGTGCTTGCCATTATATTTCGATTAGTAACTATGTTTATTGAGTAAGTTAGAGAGCAAGTTAATTGACCTCTACAGCTGCATATGCAGCTGTAGAGCTTGTTGTTGAGGACCCTAAGTGAACTCAATTTTCTAAGCTGCCTGTGCGGCAGTGAACTAAATGATATTTCTACGGTGCGTGCCGTGAATTTTCTAAGCTGCCTGTGCGGCAGTGAACACCTAATTAAAAGCGGTGTCGCTGTTGTTGTTTTTCTAAGCTGCCTGTGCGGCAGTGAACTGGGTGAGTATTTCGCTAATCGCTTAGATGATTTTCTAAGCTGCCTGTGCGGCAGTGAACCAGATACACACTCAATTGATTTAATGCTAGATTTTCTAAGCTGCCTGTGCGGCAGTGAACTCTTCAATCACTGACAATTCAACTCACTACACTTTCTAAGCTGCCTGTGCGGCAGTGAACAGAAACGGCGTACAAGTTAAGCATGAAGTAGATTTCTAAGCTGCCTGTGCGGCAGTGAACTCGGTTATTAACGCAATAGACGACGCTGAAGATTTCTAAGCTGCCTGTGCGGCAGTGAACACCATTGGGTAGCACTGCAATCATCAACACCATTTCTAAGCTGCCTGTGCGGCAGTGAACTCCATATTTGTAGCAGTTTGGCGTACAAAGCTTTTCTAAGCTGCCTGTGCGGCAGTGAACTTGAAGTAATGCCAGGCGTTGGCTATACAAATTTTCTAAGCTGCCTGTGCGGCAGTGAACCGCTGGCCGCGTTCGCGATTGGTGGTGTATTCTTTCTAAGCTGCCTGTGCGGCAGTGAACCATAAAAGATACTACTCTGAAAATTCCCATAATTTCTAAGCTGCCTGTGCGGCAGTGAACATTTAATATAATGCACGATAATAGTATTGTGTTTTCTAAGCTGCCTGTGCGGCAGTGAACGGTAAGTACAGCCTAGCTAGTTCATCTTTTAATTTCTAAGCTGCCTGTGCGGCAGTGAACAAAGCAGACGAACTAGCCGCCCTTATTGGTGATTTCTAAGCTGCCTGTGCGGCAGTGAACTCTTTGGGCAGTATGGCGAGATTAGCATTACATTTCTAAGCTGCCTGTGCGGCAGTGAACGTATCTACACAGTCTATTCAGTATGAACAAGATTTCTAAGCTGCCTGTGCGGCAGTGAACTGTTACAAGCGCCACTGTGTAGGTACTCTTTGTTTCTAAGCTGCCTGTGCGGCAGTGAACTTAAATATGCCATACATGGTGCCCATGTAATTTTTCTAAGCTGCCTGTGCGGCAGTGAACCTCTAACCACTTTTATATACCCTTTATCTAAATTTCTAAGCTGCCTGTGCGGCAGTGAACTTAATGAGTTCGTAGGGCTTGTATTCACTGTTTTTCTAAGCTGCCTGTGCGGCAGTGAACTCGATAAGACATTAAAAACGCTTAGCGCTACCTTTCTAAGCTGCCTGTGCGGCAGTGAACAGTGAATATTGGACACAGCGCTTTTTAATTTGTTTCTAAGCTGCCTGTGCGGCAGTGAACAAATCAAGGTTTGGTAAAAGCGCAGCGTCTTCTTTCTAAGCTGCCTGTGCGGCAGTGAACCACTTCGTATGGCTTTATTTCTTCAAATAAATTTTCTAAGCTGCCTGTGCGGCAGTGAACGCTTGATAGTGAACGCCTAAAATTTCTTTTAATTTCTAAGCTGCCTGTGCGGCAGTGAACAAATTTGAAGGTTTTCAATAAACTCCGCTAATTTTCTAAGCTGCCTGTGCGGCAGTGAACTAATGCTGCTGTCAGTACTGCTAACTGTGTAATTTCTAAGCTGCCTGTGCGGCAGTGAACCAAAAGTAACCGCCCCACCCGAACCCGAGCAATTTCTAAGCTGCCTGTGCGGCAGTGAACAATAGAATAACAGCAAAAAAACAAGTTACAACAAACAGTTGATTATAAAAATCAACTTTTGACCTTTATTTTTACTGTGTTTATAACTTGTTGTTTATTTTACTAATTTTTAAAGAGCGATTTTTTAGGGTAAATACTAAGTAGTTAACCTTTCTTAAATTGATAGCTTAATGTAATGAACGTGCAGCGGCGGCTTTTCCAACACTTTGCTTTTGATGCAAAATCATCATAATGAACACTTGTGTATTATCTATGCGGTATATAAGTCGAAATGATTTAGTGAGCAACTCTAAACAATCTTCATCAGTTAATGTTAGTTCTTTCGGTAAATGACCCAGCAATGGTTGTGTCGCTAATACATCTATCGCTTCTTCTATTTCAGCTAATAATTTATTAGCTAGCTGATCATTCACACGATTCAAATAATGTAGATATATAATCTCTAAATCTTTATTGGCACTTTCTGTTAGC
Organism: Pseudoalteromonas sp. RB2-MNA-CIBAN-0110; assembly: GCF_040309305.1. Lineage (NCBI taxonomy): Bacteria > Pseudomonadati > Pseudomonadota > Gammaproteobacteria > Alteromonadales > Pseudoalteromonadaceae > Pseudoalteromonas > Pseudoalteromonas sp. RB2-MNA-CIBAN-0110. The sequence continues at coordinate 68,871 of NZ_JBEOOQ010000001.1, forward strand.
TTTACTTGATACAAAACCACTACAATCCTCTGCGGCTACGCAATTGTGCCAATACAGTTTTAGCGTCATGCATGTTACCTTGTTTGATATCTTTATCGCTTTGGGTCAGCATTTTTAACATGGCTAAGGTTTCTTGGGTTTGCTCATATTCTGCAACCGATTGCACCACCATAGCGGCCTCACCATTTTGCGTAATAATATACGCTTCACCATCATTTTTTAGTTCTGCGGCAATTTTAGCTGCGTTCGCTTTTAGATAACTGATTGGTTTTACATGTGTTGATAACGACATACTTTTTATCCTTGCGACTGACAATAGAGAACCAAATATAAACCATATTTGGTTCTCTATAAACTAATAATTAACCCTGTCATGAGCTTTGATATTTAAAACCAAGGCACAGTGGCGGTTTTGCTTAGGCCAAACTGGTCAAACTCACCGCCAATAGCATTAGGTAATAAGTTACCGAACTGAATGTAACGTCGATGTAAATGCCCCGTTGAACCACTTTCCAGTTCAAAGTACGGGTTATCTAAGCCTTTTGTGAACATTTTCGCTTTATAAGCTTTTATTTCTTCTGCTGATATTGTGTTTCGTTTAATCAGGCGGTTAAGTTTGGCGTTTGTCATAGTACTTTGTTTACGTGAAATAACGCGATATTGCACTTGTTCAGGTATTGGTAAAATATCGCTTACTTTGCAGTAACCACTCAAACCACCTAACCAATTAACCGTTTGTAATTTAGTGAGCGCATTCATATCTCCATGAATACGTATTGCCCTACCTAATAAAATTTTATATGTAGGGAAGCTAATACCAATATTAGTCGATTGCTCATCAAATAAGGCTTTGTGCAGCTTAGTGTAAACTTTGTTTAGTAAAACGTTTTCTCGCATTTCAGCATCAGGCTGTAGCGTAATGTCTATATAATAATTCATCTTTAAGCCCTTATCTTTGTGACATAAGCAATACCTTTTTTACCAAGGTAAAAGGAAGAAACGCCAGCATTTTCTATAAGTTGAGCTAATTCACGCCCTGCATCTTTACTAATGCCAAGTTCAATATCTAATTTCCCACTGGCCTTGGTCATTAGGTGTTTTATTTTCCCCTCTCCTTTAATAAATTGCTCGTGAATATAGGGATTACCCCATATTTTTTTCTTGTCTCCCGTTGTATAGCGAGCCATGAAATCCTTTTTAGTAAAACCATTATTAGATATTCCGCTTATGCCACCTGCTTTAGTTTTCGCAGAACTCATATCAAACCGAGTAGTAAGTCGCTGTAATTGAAGATACAAAGCAGAGCAATAAAGGCTAATAGGGAATATTAAACCTTTATTGTTTAACCCTTTAAACTTTTCAAATTCATTTTTTAAATTATTAAAAGCTGTTTTAACCTCTTCATCATTTTCGATGACTTTAAGTTTATGTAGCTCTTCTAAACGCTCAATTACCGATAATGGTTCGCAAGTTATTTTTTTTTCAATGAGGATGTCGTCATTTATAAACTTACAAAGCTGTGATAAATCTAACGCTAAAACACCCCAGAATTCTTCTGAATAATTGGAATTAAAAATAGGATCGTTAATTTTTACTGTTCCGGTGAAAGAATTTTGATCTGTACTACCCGTTATATTTCGAATAAATGTCATTTCGTTATTTATAACGCTAGGTTTATCTTCAAACTGAACTACGTCTTCAATATCTTTAAAGTAATAATTTTCTGCCGTTCTTGATTGATATAGCTTGCGTTGATCACCTATCAACCGATTCAAAACGCCCATAACGGTATCTAAGGAAATATCACGTTCTTTAAAGTTTTCTTCTTTGCCTAGGCTAGTCATAGAGCCTATAAATTTACGCCCTGCATTTGGTAGTGCTTCATTGTTACTACCATCTAAAAATGAATTTCGCCAAGATGATTCGTATTCTATGGTTATTTTCATGGTTACCTCGACTATTTAGCGTAAAAATAGGTAGCAAATTCAATGTTCGCTTGTTCGCAGATAGAACTTTCATCACGTTTAATACGCATCATTTTATTACTATCGTTATAATCTAAAACTACATCGTCAACATACATGTATGACTTAGCTTGTCTGATAGACAATTCTGAAATTAAGCTAATGGTGTACTCAACTAATGCTTTAACAGCATCATCGTTTAATAAAATACCATTCTCTCCTTCTTCAAAAATAGTACCGCTTCTAACATAGTTTTGATGAAAGATGGCTTTTGGCTTTAAGCTTGGATTTAATGTTTGAATAAAATCCTGCACAGTTTGTGCTACTTGCTCACCCTGCCCTTCATTAACGTTCATCGCTTCACGGTCAAACTTTTTATCAAGTGAAATAAATTGCAGTTGCTCAATACTAATAGATCCGTAAGAAATATATTTAGTATCACCAAAGGTTGTTTTTGAGAAGAAAGAGGAACTATCGCGCTCTCCTGCTTGCCCAAATTGTTCAAAGTTACCGTTACCTAATTGATCAACAAAATCCTCTATTAATAATGGGCTAGTACGTTTATTTTGTGTAGCAGGAACAACATAGCCTCTAATTAAACCTGTTACTGACGCTAATACGTTATCTAAATTTGTTTTTTTAGCGTAGTGCAAATCAAATGCCTGTGATCTAAACAAATGATGACGAATACAGTTTTGGCTAATATAAAGCGGTGTTTCTTTAAAGTTTATATCTGTTGCTTGTTTCTTATATTTATAACCTGTTTCTTCTTTTACCTTACCACTTAAGTTCGAATAACCTCGGAGCTTGGGCATTGTGTGATTATTTAATTCAGTTCCTTTATCACCTGTTAAGGTTGTTGGTCCATTCCAATTCACTACCCCATGACCTAATGCGGTAATTTTAAAATCTACACTTTTAATTCCTGTTACTTTTTCCATGATTTATTCCTCATCTTCTGTTGTGTTATTAAGTTGTTTTAGCGCCATTGCGCCAATGGGTTGTTTGTCGCATGTCATGTAATAAATAGCATGTGAATGTCTTGCTGATTCACCGCCAACCGTCAGTAAATCGTTAGACGTATAGCTTAGGTATACCGGTAATTCAGGATCACGTGCTTGGTTTAATAAGGCGTTATCGTTATAAGGCTTTATGCCGCCCACTGCGTTGTGATGTTTTTTATACATGTTCGATAATAAGTCTTGATCGCTTTTGCCATAACCTTTAATTGCTAAAGCTGAATAAGTTAAGTTATCTATATCGGAGGTATCATCAAGTGGCATTATGTAAGCATATTTGTTAATAAATTTAGGTTCGTGCTGATTGCTAACATCACAAACCGCCATTTGCACAAAACGATTATTGCCACGTAGTGAATTTTTATTCATTTTTCCACGTGATTTTTCTTGTGCTTTTTTAGGTGGTATTACAATAGGGTCAACTACTTTGTTATTAATATCTAACACGCTGTTTTTTAAAGCTGCAATTAAATCACTTTCTATTTTATCTCTACTTGAAACTTCCTGATGAAAACGCCTATACATTTGATAAATTTCGGGAAGGGTAAAAGCTTTATTGTCAAAATGTTCAAGTAACGACTGATACCATGCACGCGTGCTAGCTAAACTGTACATTTTGTTTAAAAATCGAGAGGCTGAACTTTGCCCTTTGTCATTCGCAATAGTTTCAGGAACCGCTAAGCAATATGTGTTAAGTTGCTCGTTTAACCCAAATCTGTCCAATCGCCCTAAGCGCTGCAAGGTATTTTCAGGGTTAGATATTTCCGCAACCATATAATCGCAACTAATATTTAAAGAGGCTTGAACAATCGGGCCACTACGTAATACATCATATTTATTGGTGCCATTTTGTTTAAATGCGTTGTAAACCTCGTTAAACCAAGTTTGCTTATCACTTTTTTTAAATTTGGAGTGTAGTAATATATTGTTTTCTACTTGTTGGTTGGCAATAAAACTATTTTGTGCCGATAACGCTGTGTTACTAATGACAAAGGTTTTGTTTTTATGCGGTTTTAACAGTGGATTGTCATTACTCAAATTAGCATCATCAAAAATATCAAATTTAATTTGATATTTACTTGAGTTAAAAGATGGCATTTCGATAATGTCTTCTTTCTCAATATCTAGTACTTCTTCGACAAAAACATAATGTGGCGTAGCTGATACAAGTAAGGTGTTTGCTAATTGACCTTGTGCTTTTTTACAGGCGACTAATTCAGCAAATAATAAATTAAAGGCTGACATATTGATGTATTCGTGAAATTCGTCAAAAACTACATGTGCATTTAAATAGTCAATTAAGCTATTTGCTTTGGTATGACTAATAACACTGCCAAGTATTTGATCAATAGTGGTTATAACAATATCGCCTGAAAAGTAATCTTCTTCGGTAGTCTTATTGCCCCACTCATTTTGAAACTTAAACTCACCTGTTAATATTTCAATGGTTGCATCAGGTAAATATTTATCAGAAGTCAATTCAGCAAATAAACCTTGGCAAACTTGTACGCGAGGACAAACCCAAATAATTTTTTTCGCTTGTTTTAGTGCAGCCCATTCCAAGGCTATTTTAGTTTTACCGCAACCTGCAGCACCCGCGAGTACACCAACATCTTCAACCTCAGTTAATTGCACGGCAATATCATGCTGTTTTTGAGTTCGTTCACCATCGGGGAAGTTAGCAAGGCAATTAGTAATATAAGTTGATAATGAAGAGTCTGTTGTAAATTGCTCTTCAATAATTTCATTAAGGGTTTTAGTTTTAATTGCTTGGTGCAGCTCTTGCGCAGTTAACGCTGAAACAAGCCTGTCAGCCGTAATTACACATGCTCTAACAATATTATTGTTGGCATTACATTGAATGCTTTTTTGATAATCGTTACTTGCTTCTTCTGTTTCATATTCTTTATACAGTGGTAATTGTGGCGCATTAGGCAGCAACTCTTCGGCATCTTCAATTGCACTACTTAAATAGGCTTTAGTAATAGTTGCTTCACTTGTTCGGTAGCTAAGCTCGATCTCTGATACTTTTTTTAAAATATTTTGTGCTTGTTCGATAAAGTCAGTGAGTGATTTATCTTTATTATTCGCTAGAATTTTTTTTGACAACCCTTTGTAGCTGTCAAATTCTGGGGCTATTTTATCATTACGATATGCTCTAGCATGGTGCCAATATATAACGTGGCGAATAGAACGCTTATTGCCTGCACTAACAAATTTTAGGCTTACATCATCCAATAAATGATAAAGCAGTAAAGACAATTCATTATGTCTTGGGTATTTTTCAAAGCTAAATTTAGCCGTGTCAATATGCTGCCCATCATCAGCAATTATATTTTTCTTTTTAGGATCAATTACCCATTTTTGAAAATTGGGATCGAGTTTCCCTAAATCATGCAAGCAACCAGCAATAAAACACGTTGTTGTATATTGTTTATCTAAATTAGGAAATAATTGTTTATGTAATAATTCGGCTACATAACCAACAGCAAATAAATGTTCAACCAATGTTTGTAAATGCGTATTAGCGTAAGCCACGCCTTTAATTGGTTTGTTGTTATTCGTGTCCATAAAAACCTCTTTTGCTGTTGTATTCACAGGTACGACTCCCCGTTGATTAAATTTTGATTTTGAACCCACTACCCAAATAAACTGACTACGCGATCGGCTTCGTATCCAATGACAACTGACTGCTGTACTTTTGCTTGCGGTTTGCTTGAGCATTTTTTTAACGGTTAATAAACCGTCTTCAGTGATTAAGGTTTGCCAGGTATTGTCGCCAATTCTGTTCGCAAAGGCGTCGAGTACGCGGCGTGTTTTTTTAAGCGCGTTTTTTTCGCACTGTGATACAAACGTAACCATCATAAATTATGTTCCTCTATGTGGCTTTGTGAGTAATTTTGCAGTGCAATTGCTTTAATCGTATCAAACATAAAGTCGAGTGATTTATGATCTGTAAAGGCTTGTAATACTTGTTGGCGAAACTCTTGCTCTGTGGCATTTTCTTTGGCGCATATAAATGCCCAAGGTAGTACGATGGCATCTTTTATTAAATCGGCTACATCAAACACTAAGGCACCGCGTCTGGTTTTTCCATGCATTACGGCAAAACCATGAGGAATGCCTAACACCCACAAACAACTTGCAGCTAATCCATAGGCAAGGTAGTTACCATGATTTAAAAAGTCGTTTGCTTTGTCGGTGCTTTGGTGCAGGCGTTTAAATGCTGCGGTGCTGGTATTATTTGCAGCATATTTATAAAGTACTTTGGTTAATTGTGCTTCGGTAAGTAGTAACTCTGATTGCTTAGTTGCTGCACTAGTACGCGTTTTAAACGTACTCAATGCTTTTTGCATTTGTTCGCTATTGAAGTCAAACCCTTCGTTTTTTAAGTCGCGGTCTTTGTTCCATACTTTTTGTAAGTAACTAATGCGGGCTTGTTGCATTGTTTTTGCGGCTAATAGACGTTTTTCGTCTTCAAACCAAAACTGTAGCCAGCCATGCAAATATTCGGTTGGTCTATATTCGCTTTGTGGTGTAAACCACTCGACCTCGCACGCCATATGTAAAGGAGTGCCTCCGCCACCGGTAAAACCAACAAGCACGCCTGCTTGGGCTAGCATTCTCATTGCTGCTTGCGTTATTGATGTTCCATTTCCCAGTAATAGTACGGTGGTATTAGCAATAGGTACGTTAAAGTATTGGTTTTCGTTTTTAGCTTCGGTAAGGTACAAAACACGCCCATCTTTTTGCATAACACGGCAGTATTCTAGGTAATACATATTGGCACGTTTTGAGTGTAAAATTGTTTTTAAGTCACTTGGGCTAAAATCATCCATTACTTTCATCCTTTATTGTTATTCCCTTTAAATTACTGGCTGTTTAGCTTTTGGGCAACACTGTACGTTTATCACCTGTCGTAATTTTATGCATATTTTTAGTTTATTATTATTTGCGTTGCTCGTTAAATACTATGGCATATAAGGCTGTAAGTTAGCTAAGCAATTGGGGCTGAGTATAATTTGTTGCGCTTCGGGGTTTACTTGGTAACTGTCTACACGTAGTTGTTTTAATACATAAAGTAGTAAAGCGGCGCGTATTTTTATATTGCGTGTGTAATGGCCATTTGATTGCTGATTCATTTGGTGATCGAGCGCTATTATTCTTGCCTTATTAGCGGTTAATCGAGGGTCGGGCTCTATGCTAACAATAAGTTGGGTTTGCCATAATGTGTCGTGTTGTTGGTCGTACTCTGCGGGCCCTTCTATTTCACACTCACCATTAAAACGAGTAAGAACAAAGTCTCTAAAATCTCGATTTTTTTCACAATACGCACGTACATGCCAGCGAGTGCCATCAAAAACTAAATTATGCGGACTAATAATACGTGATTCGAACTCAGGACTTGATACAGAAGCATAACCTACATCTATTCGTTGTTTATGTTTAAGTGCGTGTAATATACCACTTACCTTTTGAGGGTTTACTGGCATTAGGGGGGATTGCATTGCAGTAAAGTGATTATAATATTCGCTTTGAATACCTTGCTGGGTAATACTTAAATAAGTACCAAGATCGTGTGTACCATACTCTGGTATAAAGTATTTTGTAGCTTGATATCCTTTTTTTGAGTTGTTGTAAACCAAAAAATCAGAATGCTGTTTTAAGTAATCTTGTATGTATTTAGATGCACTTGAACGGCTTATGTTGAAGTGTTGCTGTATGTGTTTAGTAGTTAAGCGATTTTCCCAAAATACAATAAGTTCTATAAAATGAAAACGCTTAATCAGATCGTAATTTAAGTGTACTATCACGCTGTTCCTTAGCTATTTTTTTCCTTTTTACAAAGTATCAAATTAGGTAAAAATAACAATAAAAATTTACCCTCATTGTTATGGAGACACGAATTATAATCTACTAACTGTGTGAGTGATTATTTTTATAACTTTAAATTACATAAATGCTAAACATGCCCTTTGAGTTGTCTCTGGCTAATTTACTCTTTGTCACCCATAGATATAAGTAAAGGCCGTTAGCTGGAGAGAATGGGGTCAAATCCTGACTTCACACATTAAGAATCTTCAATGTCTCCTTATGGCACTCTCCAGCCACTCGACAACGTGAAATGTTGATAATAATTGGCAAGGTATTTTGCTGTGCCGGATGGCGCTTCGCTTATCCGACCTACACTGGCACTTACCTGCCGATAATAATCATGTCACTCCCACCGGCACTCGCGCATATTCACTTTGTCGTTTTTAAACAATACACCTTCTGATAATAACTTTTCGCGCTGTTCTTGGTATTTTTCGCTACCTGCAGGGAATGATATTTTACCTTGGCTATTCACTACCCTGTGCCAAGGTATAACCGAGTCGTTTGGCATCATTTTTAATAAGCGCCCGACCAACCGTGAGTTTTGCGGGTAGCCCGCAAGTGCTGCAACTTGCCCGTAACTTGATACTTTTCCTACTGGTATGCCTGCGATAACAGTATAAATAAGCGTTTCTTTATCAATATCCATTGTTGTTAGAATATTCCTTACTTAATTGTTTAAATTGCTCCCAGATAGTACGCGCTACAGGGCCGTGGTGCATTGCATGCTGCCTAAAGGCTCTAATTTGCGCGCTAAATTTATGCTCTCGGTCAGTTATGTGTATTTCTTGAAGTAAGCCTGCTTTTATTTCAGGGTCGCAGTGCTCTAGGCTCATCATTGCCCAACCCGCGCCTGAGAGTAAAAACGATTTTAGGGTCGATACATCATCAATTTTCATCATGGCGGAGCCTTTTGAGTACGATAGCCTGTCGCTGTCGATACTCAAGTCACTTTCAAACATGGCTAAACACGGATACGTTTGCAGTTCGCTATAGGTAAGTTTTTGAGGGAGTACGCCTTTAGCGCTCACAATACCAATATCGAGCCTGCCTATGGGTACGCTTTCTAAATCGCCTGTCGCATGAAATAAATCAAACCACGGGCCAATGCCTAATTCGGCTTGCCCACTGTTTACTTGCTCTAATGAAATAAAGCGCTTCCCGCTGGTTAAGCTAAACTCTGTGCTGGTAAACAACCTAAAAGTATTACTTATGATCTCGTTATAACTCTGCATATGACAAAGTTGCTCGTAACAAACTCTAAATTGGGGTTCATTACCGAGTGCCAATTCTTTAGCGAGCTGTGCTAGCTCGTCGTTGGCATGCAGTAGTTGCTGCGCTTCGCGGTGAAAAACACGTCCTTTTTCAGTAAGCTGTAATCGGTACTTACTTCTGTCTAGTAACTCAAATCCTATTTTGGCTTCTAAGTTTTTAATGGCGAGTGTAAGCGCTGGCTGCGTTTTATGTAGCTTTAGTGCTGCTCCGCTTAGGCTTGCGCTTTGCACTATGGCATCTAAAATTATTAATTGATTCAGCTTCATATACCGCTCTGCAACATCATAAATAAAACTTATTGAGTTTCTAAAATTTAATGATTTTTATTTTATATGTTTGCAGCGTATGCTGCACTTAATTATTTTGCCATCATTGCAACGGAGAAGACATGAAACTCTTTCGTCTATGTTTATTAACAACGACCTTACTTAGCTTAATAGCCTGTTCTGAGCCAGAACAGCAAGTTAAAGAAGAGCCTATTCGCCCTGTTAAATTATTCAACATAGGTCATGATACGCAAATTAACATTCGTAGTTTTCCTGCTGAAGTTGTTGCAAACCAAGGCTCGTACCTTGCTTTTAGGGTAAACGGCGAACTTGTTAAGTTTCCTGTGCTTGCTGGTGAACACGTTGAAAAAGGTGATTTATTAGCAAAACTGGATCCAGAAGATTTTCAATTACAGTTTGACGAACGTAAAGCGCGCTTTGAATTGGCAAAATCACAACTTGGTCGTATTGAGCAATTGTTTGAGAAAAAAATCACCAGCCAGTCAGAATTAGATCAAGCCACTGCTAATATGCAAATTGCTGAATCTGCATTTAGAATTGCACAAACGAACCTTGAATACAGTGAACTACGCGCACCATTTTCAGGCACTGTCGCTAAGGTGTTTGTTAAAAACTTTGAAAACATTCAAGCCAAACAAAATATATTACGCTTAGAAACACGCGATTTAATGGACGTAGAAATTCAGGTTCCTGAAAAAATAGTCGCTCGCTTTCAAAAAGGCACCGATTACCACCCTACTGTAAAGTTTGATGGCTTTGACGACAAAGAATACATACTTGATATTAAAGAGTGGGATACCCAAGCAGATCCTGCAACACTTACTTATAAAGTTGTGTTTTCGCTACCAGTACCTGAGGACTTTAATTTACTAGCCGGTATGACGGGTAGCGTGCTTATTGATTTAAGTAAAGTAACGCGCTCGCAAGTGGCTTATACAATCTTACCTATCGAGTCGGTGTTTTCTGAGCCGCAAGAATCAATTGAAGATAACGCCTACGTATGGCTTTTTGATTCAAAAACTAGCCAAGTGCATAAACAAGCTGTAAAGGTTGGCCAGTTGCACCGCGATGGCATTGAAGTATTAAGCGGTATTGAAGAGGGCCAAATTGTGGTTTCAGCCGGTGTGCATTCACTAAAAGAAGGCATGAAAGTAAGAGCATGGAATAAAGAGCGAGGCTTATAATTATGAGCTTTGCACAACTCTCCATAGAGAAAAAAGTAATCAGTTGGATGTTTACGCTGCTGCTATTAATTGGCGGTAGTGTGTCGTACTTTGATTTAGGGCAACTAGAAGACCCTGAGTTTACGCTTAAAAAAGCCATGGTTATTACCATGTACCCTGGCGCTTCGCCGCAGCAAGTTGAAGAAGAAGTTACTTTTCCGATTGAAAACGCGATTCAGCAACTCCCTTATGTTGATTACGTTACCTCTATTTCATCTAACGGTAAATCACAAATTTCAGTAGAAATGAAAAGCAATTATCGTAAAGAGCAGCTTCGCCAAATTTGGGATGAAATGCGTCGTAAAATTAACGACCTTTCTCCGTCGTTACCCAGTGGTGTTTACCCAAGTACTATTTTGGATGACTTTGCCGATGTTTACGGTGTTATGTATTCGGTAACTGGTGATGGCTACTCGTATGACGAGCTTAAAGATTACGTCGATTTTTTAAAGCGTGAGCTGGTATTGGTTAAAGGCGTTAGTAAAGTAACCGTTGCGGGGCAACAACAAGCGCAAGTAATGGTTGAAGTTTCTACGCGTAAGCTTGCTCAATTAGGTATTGCGCCAAGCCATATATTCCAGTTATTGCAATCGCAAAACACGGTATCTAACGCAGGTAAAATTCGTGTGGGCGATGAGTCAATTCGCTTGCACCCTACTGGCGAATTTAAAGATGTAAAAGAGCTCGAAACCTTATTAATTTCAAAATCAGGTGCCAATGAGCTTATTTACTTAGGCGATGTAGCCAAGGTTTACAGAGAGTACGCAGAAGTACCAAATAACATTATTCGTTATAACTCTCAGCAAGCTTTACTTATTGGCGTGTCGTTTATGTCGGGTGTTAACGTGGTTGATGTGGGTAAAAACATAGACGAGCATTTAGCATCACTTGAATATCAACGCCCTCATGGTATTCACATAAATTCTGTATACAACCAACCACAAGAGGTTCAAAAATCGGTTGATGGTTTTATTATCAGCTTACTTGAAGCCATTGCGATTGTTATTGTTGTACTGCTGTTATTTATGGGCTTAAAAAGCGGCATTTTAATTGGTGGTATTTTACTGCTTACCGTACTGGGTACGTTTATATTTATGAAGTTGTTTGCTATCGACTTGCAACGTATATCGCTTGGAGCACTTATTATTGCTCTTGGTATGCTAGTTGATAACGCAATAGTCGTCACCGAAGGCATATTGATAAATCTTAAACGTGGCCAAACAAAACTAAAAGCGGCTGTTAATATTGTTGAGCAAACAAAATGGCCTTTACTAGGTGCAACAGTAATTGCAGTCACTGCCTTTGCGCCAATTGGTTTAAGCTCTGATGCCAGTGGTGAATTTGCCGGTAGCTTGTTTTGGGTGTTGTTTATTTCGCTTTTATTAAGCTGGATAACGGCCATAACGTTAACACCATTTTTTGCCAATTTAATGTTTAAAGAAAACGAATTTAAAAACGAAGAAGGCCAAGAAGATGAAGACCCATATAAAGGTTTTATTTTTAATGGTTACAAAGCGATTTTAGATTTAGCGCTGCACTTTAAAAAAACCACGCTTATATTAATGGTTGTTTTGCTGTGTACTGCGGTTGTTGGTTTTGGCTCTGTAAAACAGTCGTTTTTTCCTGCCTCTAATACACCTATGTTTTATGTAGATTATTGGCAAGAGCAAGGCTCTGATATTCGCTCAACCCTTGAGGGCGTTAAAAAGCTCGAAGAGTTTTTACAAAAAGAAGACCTTGTTGAAGAAGTAACAAGCACAACAGGCCAAGGTGCACCGCGCTTTATGCTTACCTACGCGCCTGAAAAATCATATCCCGCGTATGGGCAATTAATTATTCGTGTTGCCGACAGAGAAGCCGTAGCAACTGTAATGCAAACAGTGCGTGATTACTCAAGCAATCATGCACTCTCTGCACAGCTTAAAATTAAACCGATGGAAATTGGCCCTTCTACTGATGCAAAAATAGAAGCGCGTTTTTCGGGCCCTGATCCTGTTGTTTTAAGACAACTCGCCGCTAAAGCCGAAGAGCTGATTGGTGAAGACGAAGGCGCGTATAATATTCGTGATGACTGGCGCGCACGTACCAAAATGATTCGCCCGCAGTTTAACGAGCAAAAAGCACGTCGATTAGGTATTAGTAAATCAGACTTAGATAATGTGTTGCTAACGAGCTTATCGGGTAAACAAGTGGGCGTATATCGCGATGGTACACAGTTACTACCTATTATTGCTCGCTCTCCTGCTAACGAGCGCTTAAACGTAGAAAGCGTACACGACCTTCAAATATACAGCCCAGTTCTTGGTGTCTTTATACCAGTGACTCAAGTTGTAGACGAATTTGATGTGCAGTGGGAAGACAGCCTAATAATGCGCCGCGATCGCAAACGAACTATTACAGTAATGGCCGATAATAATGTATTAGGGGATGAAACACCCGCTAAATTATTTGCACGTATTCGCGGCCCAATAGAGAACATGGAACTACCACGTGGTTACCAACTAGAATGGGGCGGCGAGTTTGAGTCATCAAGCAAAGCTCAAAAAGCAATATTTGGCTCATTACCACTGGGTTATTTAGCTATGTTCGCAGTAACCGTACTACTTTTCAACTCGCTTAAACAGCCGCTTGTAATTTGGGCAACTGTACCCTTGGCTATTATTGGTGTAAGCGCGGGCTTACTAGCGATGAATGCTCCGTTTAGCTTTATGGGGCTACTTGGTTTGTTAAGCTTAAGCGGTATGCTAATTAAAAACGGTATTGTATTAGTTGATCAAATAAATCTTGAATTAAGGGAAGGTAAATCGCCCTATGAAGCCGTGTTTGACTCTGGTGTGAGCCGTGTACGACCGGTTGCAATGGCAGCTATAACTACTATTTTGGGTATGATCCCGCTGTTATTTGACGTGTTTTTTCAATCAATGGCGGTAACAATTATGTTTGGTTTGGGCTTTGCTACAATTTTGACTCTAATTGTAGTGCCGGTACTGTACACGGTTATATTTAGAATTGATTACGAGCCACGTAAGTAGTTAACATATAATCGGTTAACATTAAAAAATGCCACAGGCTCAAAATCCTGTGGCATTTTTATTTAATACCGATAAAAAAAGAAAGGCTACATATTTAGTTGTTAAGAAACTAACCGCAACACTTTTTATATTTTTTGCCGCTACCACATACACAAGGTGCGTTACGCTCTGGTACTTTATCAAATACTTGTGGCGTTGATTTACTAAGCGCAAAGTCTAGTTCGCGAATATCTTCTGGTACTTCTGCTTTAACTTCAATTGAAGCAAACAGCGAATGCTCTTCTAGTATTGCTTCTATTTCTGATTGTCGTTCAGCTGAGTTTACAATTAGCGTTAACGGATGTAACTCTGTGCCGACCTTTGCGGTACGATTCGGCGCAAATCCATTACTGTTATTTTTACCCATTATGTCGGGCTTACCCATAAAGAAAAATTTTGACATGTTACTTCTATAACCTTTCTACATTATTAAGACGGCGCATCTTAACAGCTTACCCAACATATAACTAAGGTGTACTTGCTAATGCACAATATAAATCAAGCTTTCGTGTATATACGCCTAATATAGCGACATAATGAGGCCATTTAATGGATTTAGGCAAAATTTGAATTCGATATATAGTAAAATTATACTAGCTAGACTCAGTGGCGTTTTAATATCTAACTCAATATTATGGAAAAGCCTTGGAAAACTTTAAAATTGCAGTACTAATAGCGGGCAGCCTTTTTATACTTTTTGGTTATTTACGCTTTATAACTGACGATAATGGTAACGTGAACTTAAACAACTACCGTTTTACAGGGGGCATACTACTGATTATTTCCGGTATGGTTGATGGCACACGCGACCTTGTTAAGCGCCTGCGTTCTAAAAACGCATTATCGGCGATTGCAGTTTATTTAGGTATACTCTTATTTTATATTGGCTTTAGCATTCAATAGCTAAACATTAAGCGCTAATTTGGGCTTTATACAAGCAGCATTTTATAAGTGAATCCCCTGTGACCTTTAAACAACTATTCAACAGCGCTCTGCTACTTTTAGCAACGGCTCCTCCACTGGTTTTACTTGCATGGGATGAACAAGTCGATCCCGCTTTTATCCCCAATGATATATATAACACCTTAACATTTACGTTATTTCCAATAATGACGATCGTGTTATCGGTTGCTTTATTTAAGCACCTATATAAAAAATACAATAATAACTTTGAATTTAAACATACGGTTAAAGATTATATTGTTGAGCACGGGAAATTCCGTTCAGTATTTATACCAATCGGTTTACCTATTTTAATTTACTTATGGTTGTGGACGTCAGTATGTATTTCAGTAAAGTTACTGGCTAATAAATACGGCGATAATATATGGCATCAAGAATATCAGTTACTCGAAGTAGGTACTTGCCCAACTGATTATGAATACAGTTGCGCAAAACTGACTGTACTAGATTTAAAAAGCTATAAAAAGCATACTTTTAGATGGTATTTAGATAAAGGTAGATTGGTGAGTTTGCAAAATAACAACGTAAACTTAGTGGGCGTTAAAAGCCCACTTGGTAATATAGTACAAGAAATACAGTGGTAGTAGAATACCACTTAGCTGCACATTATTTTTTTAGACTGAGAATACGGTCCGAGCTTGGTTTTGAGTCTGATTTAGCATTAGACGACTTGTTCTCTTTAATGCTTTTTGGCTTACCCACATACGTTGTAGAACGCTTTTGGTAAGGAGTATTACTGCGCTCATTTTTGCGCTCTCCGTTAGCGTTGCTGCGCTCAGAGTTACGATTTGTATTTCGCTCAGTACTACGCTCATTATTTCGATCACCATTATTAAAGCGTCGTGGGTTTTCGCCCTGAAAATCACGTTTTTTAGGTGCTAAAGGTGCATTATTTTCTGATTGCTTATTAGTATCAAGCGAGTGCTCTTGGGTTTTGCCAGAATCAGAAATCGAATCGTTTATTTGCGCCATTTCAATATCTGACAAGTGACGCCATTGCCCTACTTTTAAACCTTTAAGTGTTACGTTCATTATGCGCGTACGTTTTAAGGTTACAACTTCGTAGCCTAAGTATTCACACATGCGGCGTATTTGACGGTTTAAACCTTGAGTAAGTACTATTTTAAATTCTTTTGGGCCACTTTGCGTTACTTTACATTCTTTAGTAACGGTATCTAAAATAGGCACACCATTCGCCATTTTTGTAACAAACTGACGATTAAGCGGTTTATCTACCGTAACAACGTATTCTTTTTCGTGATTATTGCCCGCACGTAAAATTTTATTAACGATATCGCCTTCGTTAGTTAAAAATATAAGCCCTTCAGACGGTCTATCTAAGCGCCCTATTGGGAATATACGCGTAGGATAATTTACCGCGCGAATAATATTACTTTGAATTTTACTTTCGGTAGTACACGTTATACCAACGGGTTTATTGTAGGCAATGTAAACGCGCTTTGGCGTGGCTTTAAGAGGCTTACCATCAATTAATACAACATCGGTAGCGGCTACTTTTACGCCCATTTCTGGTGAGTAGCCATTAACGCTGACACGACCTTGCTCAATATATTTATCGGCTTCGCGGCGTGAACAAAATCCTGTTTCACTAATAAATTTATTTAAACGTTTTAATTCGGTCATGGCACTTATAGCGTAGTAATTTTTAAGGCGAGTAGTGTAAACCACCCACACTATTTTTTCGCCCCTAATTTACTATTTATAGGCGTTTAAGCACTAATTTTTACTTTAGTTAATTTACGCCATACACATTCAAGCGGACCTTGATTAAAATAGCGGCTGTATAAAAAGGTAAATATGAGCTGCAGCGCAACTAATGCCGTTGCAACTAACCAATAGTCAATACGATCAAAACTGAGCACCCAGTGGGTAAATAGCACTTTATATAACAACAGTTGTATGAGTGTTTGGCTAATATATAAAGTAAATGCTAAGCGCCCTGCTTGTTGAATAAGCATGCCGACGTGTGCGCTGTTATTGCAAAATTTAACAATTAAATGAATATACAGCGTAGCCATACCTAGGGCCGCAAACATATTTACAAATTCTTGCACCCCATATCCTAAGCTGCCATTAAGCTGTGATGCATAAAGCCTGATCCCACAAAAAACAAGGGTCATTGCACCGCAAACTATTAATTGCTGAGTCGTTAAGCCTTTACTAAAAACGCCTTGTTTATATAAATAAATGCCAATGAGCATAAGGCCCACGCACATCCACATTGTCATTATTGGCACCATAACAAGCATCAATGTGTTCATGGCGAGGTTACTAATAAAGTAATCAATATAGTGTGGGTTATATAAATCTATAAACTGTGCTGAATCACGGTAAATCACTTCATCGGGTACGCTAGATACAATAAGCACAGTAGCTACACCCGATAACAAAATAAACTCAAGTCCTCTTTTTAAAAGAACAGTGCTATCACTCTCTAAATATTTAATAACAAACCAGCCAGATACACCGTAAACAAATAAAATATCACCTGCCCAAAGTAAAAAACCATGCGCTAAACCAAAGAGGATTAACCAATAGAGCCTGCTTTTTAACTGCAATTCAGACTTATAACGTTGCCACTGAATGTAAAGCCCAGCACCAAAAAGCAAACTAAACAGTGTTCTAAAACGCCCGTCTACAAACAAACTGCTAAAGGTGTGAATAATTGAGTCGCTAACAGGAGGATTAGTTAAGGAGGTATACCCGTATTCAAAAAGGCCGAAGGCGTAAGCATTCATGTAAACTAGGCCAAGTACGGCAACGCCGCGAATAAAGTCCATATTATAATTGCGCATTAAAGCTATTATCCGTTAAATATTATTCTTATAACTGTCAGCCCAATCGACTGACTGCTGGTAAAGTGGAGGAAGTATAGCACTGTCTATATTTAGCAAAAGTACAGCTTGTTCAAGTGCCCACCAGCTTCCTGTTTCGTATGCTTTAACAACGTTTAAAATATAATAAAGTGTGTTTTTATCCCCTAATAATGCCGTTTTTATTTCATCAGGGAAAGGTAGCTTTTCAACAAGCAAGCTCATTGGTTGATCAAGGATTGCATCTAGCAGTGAAAATAACCCAGTTAAAAATGCTTCGCCTGACTGGCTTTTATTAACATTTTTTGCTAACAACTCACAAAAACGAGCACGTACAACACACACTTGCATTAGCTCTGCAGGCTTTTTACCCGCTGTATGAGCAGTAACAATAAGGCTCACAAACTTTTTAAGGCGTTCATGGCCTAAATACACAAGCGCTTGCTTTAATGACGATATTTGGCTTTGTATAGGAAAAACACCGCTGTTAATTAAACGCAGTAATTTATATGCAAGTGCAGCATCAAGCTCAAACAGTCCAGATATAGCTTTTATATCTGGACTGTTTTTC
The DNA here is from genome assembly GCF_040309305.1 of Pseudoalteromonas sp. RB2-MNA-CIBAN-0110. Taxonomy (NCBI): domain Bacteria; kingdom Pseudomonadati; phylum Pseudomonadota; class Gammaproteobacteria; order Alteromonadales; family Pseudoalteromonadaceae; genus Pseudoalteromonas; species Pseudoalteromonas sp. RB2-MNA-CIBAN-0110. Next base: position 86,953 of record NZ_JBEOOQ010000001.1, read on the forward strand.
ATTATTTCGGCGTAAATAGCGACGACTAAACCATAATTATAATCAATGTCATTTTGTTTGATCATGGTAGGTTTTGCAAAAAAATAGCCTTGAAAATAATCAAACCCCATATCAAAGGCGAGCTTATAGTCTTCTTGCGTTTCTATTTTTTCGGCTAGTATTTTTATTTGTTTATGCGTTTGTAACTTATTAATTATGGGCTGTATTTCGCTAAGAGGTGTAATCGCAATATCAAATTTAATGAGCTTCACAAGCTTTAAAAAACGATCCCACTGTGGTTTATATACAAAGTCATCGAGTGCGAGTTTGTAGTTACTATGAAATAAACCTCGGCACAGTTCATAGTTATCGTCGGTGGGCTCTATGGTTTCGAGTAACTCAATCACAACGTCTTGGCATGGTAGGAAAGCACATAAATCGAGTTTTAATGATTCTGGTCCTATATTAATAAGCGCTTTTTTGCCTGATGTAATATGGCGTGTACCTAAATTTAATTGATTTTCCATAATAAGCCTTGCTGTTGCTTGGCCTTCTGCAATATCTGGAAAATAATTTTTTGGACTATCACGAAAAAGTAGCTCATAGGCTACTACTTTTTTACTTCGATTGAATATTGCTTGCCTTGCAACAAATACAGACACATTACCTACTTCTTAGTTTTTATATAATACTAAGTAATTAAACCCTAAGCAGGTACATTTGTCACTAAACTTTAAAGTACAGCAACGATTTACCGGTATAAGGTTGTTATATAATCAGTTGCCACTTGTGGCCACGAAAAACGCATTTGCTCTGCGCTGTGCTTAATTTTATGCCACTTTTTAGGATTTTGCTTTTTAATTAAGAGAGTTTCGTCTAAACAGCTAATTAAATTACGCGTTTGCGTTGCTAACGTATCTCCATTAAAGCTAAAACCATTTTCGTGGTGTTTAACAGTATCTTTTAATCCACCAACACTGTGTACTAAACACGGTTGCCCCGCACGCATTGCTAGCATTTGGCTAATACCACAAGGTTCAAACGAACTTGGCATTAAAAATAAGTCACCTAGCTGATACATTAAATCGCCAACACCTTGACCATAGCCCTTCAAAAATAAAAGATTAGAATTACGCGCCATTGCTTTGGTAAATATGCTTTCGAGCTCTTTATCACCCGAGCCTAGAATAATAAGTCTGCCGTTATGTTCATTAATGACTTGGCACACTTTATCAATAGCTAAAGCCTCATTAACCTGCTGGCACAATAACAACACTTTTTGCTCTGTAAGTCGGCCAACGCTTGTGATTAATGGGCCATTATTAACCGTTGCTTTAAATTGCTGTAGTCGTTGGTGCGCAATATAGTAGCCGCTTTGTAACTGCTCGCTATTTGCCATCCAAGTAAATAAAGTGTTCTCGGCTTGGCTATAAAAATCAGCGAGAGTTGCTCCTTCAAGTGCATTGCTTGGATATTCGCAGCCATTTAAAATACCGACAAGCTTACCTTGGCTTGCTGCATTTTGCAGATCTTGCTCAAGCCCTTCGCCACCAAAAAAACCATGCTCGTAATTACTAGGTTCAAGAACCTCTTGGCTGTAGGTTGGTGATACAACATGTATTTTATCGCACAGATTTATTGCACTGCGCATAGGATTAAAGCAATGAGGGTAACGCGGGTCGCATAGTTGCTGGCCATTATAACTAAGTGACGGAAACCATGCCTCTAAGCTTGAGTCGTCGTGTTTAAAAGGTCTTATACCTTGCAGTGCAATATTATGCACTGTGTAGGCAATGGGTAAGGTATTAAGTGAGCTATAACGTGGCTCAAACTTAAGTAAAACTGCAACGCAGGCGCTGTGCCAATCATGTAAATGTAGCGCTGTAGGGCGCTTTAATACACCTTGTAATAATGCTTCGCAGACAGCTGCATTAAATAAAGCAAATTTTGTCGCGTCGGTAGCAAAAGGCCTCCCCGGTGCATCGTTACAATATACACTGCCTGATTCACTAAATAGCGGGTGGCTAATAACAATTTGGCTTACGTTATTTTGGGCTTGTTGTACTTGAAAAACTGTTAATACATGGGGTTGAGCATTAAATGCAACGGTTACTTCACCTATATAAATACGCTCAAGAGGCTCAAACCCGTAGTCAGGAATAACAACGTCAACCGTTATACCTTGCTTTGCGAGCGCCCTTGGGGCATCGCGTACTACATCTGCCACACCGCCTACTTTTGCGCCTGGTAACGCGTCATTTTCTGCTGCAACCATTAATACATGCATTAATTTACTACTTCCTTTAACCTGTGTGGGCTTGCTCATAAATGAGCAAGCTTTGTTGTCGTGCTTAATATTTAACGTGTTTTACGCTAGCTTTTTATTCTCACGCGCTTGGCGCTCTAACTTTTTTGCAAGCTCAGTGAGCATATCACGAGTAACAAGAACGATGCCTTTCTTAGATACTCTAAAGCCGTTTTCTTCATCTGTTTTTTTGTCAAAACCGATTTCGAGACCTGCCGGTATTTCACAGCTCCTATCTATAATCGCACGCTTAATTTTACAACCTCGATTTATAACCGCACCGGGTAAAATTACCGACTGCTCAATGGTACAAAATGAGCGAACGTGGACATTAGAAAACAAGAGTGACTTTCTAACCGCAGAGCCCGAAATAATACACCCACCCGACACAGTTGAGTCTAATGCCATACCGCGCCTATCTTCGTCATCAAAAATAAACTTAGCAGGTGGTAGTTGCTCTTGATATGTCCATATTGGCCACGTTGGGTCGTATAAATCAAGTTGTGGCTCAGGCATTACCAATTCCATATTAGCCTCCCAGAACGAATCTAGGGTACCTACATCACGCCAATAAGGTTGCCCTTCTTGATTTGGATCTCTAAATGGGAACGCAAATACATTATGCTCTTCTATAATCGCTGGAATAATATCGTGACCAAAATCTCGGCCAGAACCTTCATTCTCAGAATCTTTTTTAAGTTGCTCAAACAAAAATTCAGTATTAAAAATGTAGTTTCCCATTGATGCTAAACATGTACCTGGCTTGCCAGGTACGGAGCTAGGCATTGCTGGTTTTTCATCAAAACGACACACTCTGTTTTCTTCATCAACGGTCATTACACCAAACGTGTCTGCGGCTTCCTCTACGGGCACTTCAATACAACACACTGTCATATCTGCACCCTTTTGCACATGTTCAGCCAATAAAGCACCATAGTCCATGCGATACACGTGATCTCCAGACAAAATCATCACATATTTAGGAAGCTCGTGACGAATAATATCTATGTTTTGAAAAACAGCATCTGCGGTTCCACAATACCAATCATCACCTTGGCGCTGAGATGCAGGTAGTATTTCAACTGACTCTCCTAGCTCTTTTTTAAAGTGCCCCCACGCGCGGTTTACATGGCGTATTAATGAATGTGATTTATATTGTGTAGCAATACCAACACGTCTCACACCCGAGTTAATACAGTTTGATAGTGGAAAATCAATAATTCGATGTTTACCACCAAAGTAAACTGCTGGCTTTGCTCGCCAATCGGTTAGCTCATGCAGGCGAGAACCGCGTCCGCCTGCCAGTATTAACGCGTAAGTTTCTCTGGTTAGGCTACTTATGTAGCGATTTGCATAATTGGGCATAATACTCTCTCCATTTAGTCTAGGCTGTTAGTGGCATGGCTTTTAGTTGTCGTTAAGTCTGTTTCACTAATATTGAGGGGTTCTAAATGCCAAATGTCTTCACTGTATTGGCTTATGGTTCTATCACTTGAAAACATGCCACTGGCTGCCGTATTTAAAATACTCATTTGTGTCCAGTAGGTTTGATCTGCGTAAGCTTTATCAACTTCTTTTTGAGCTGCTACATAACTTTCAAAATCGTGCGCAACAAGCCATGGATCGTGTGGGCTTTTAATTGCATTTGTTATATCGTCAAATAAGCATGGTTCAAACAAGTTAAAATGGCCGCTTTCGAGTAGTTGCATTACATTATTTAAATCGCTATTTTGTGCGATTAAGTGCTCAGGATTGTAACGCGATTTAATATCATCAATTTGATGAGCTTGTGCCCCAAACAAAAAGAAGTTGTCTGCACCAACTGCATCTCTAATTTCAATGTTTGCACCATCCAGCGTGCCTATTGTCAATGCACCATTCATCATAAACTTCATGTTGCCAGTACCCGACGCTTCTTTGCCTGCGGTAGATACTTGTTCTGACAAATCGGTTGCAGGACAAATCACTTCCATAGCGGTTACATTGTAATTAGGTAAAAAGGCGACGCGTAAATACGGGGCCGCTAACGGATCTTTATTTATAACCTCTGCCACGTTATTAATAAGCTTAATAATTTTTTTAGCCATGTAATAACCCGGTGCTGCTTTACCGCCTAATAACACACAGCGAGGAACAAGCCCTTGGGTATCACCACGGCGAATACGGTCATATAAATGAATCACATGAAGTATGTTTAATAGCTGACGTTTGTATTCGTGAATACGTTTTACTTGTACGTCAAACATCATCGATACGTCAAAATCAACATCGCAGCGCGCTTTAACTAAATCAACTAAACGCTGTTTGTTTTCGCGTTTAGCATTTTGCCATTGCCCATGAAATGCTTTGTCGTCGTAAAAGCGACGTAGATCGCTAATTGTTGAAAAGTTTTTAACCCAGTCATGACCAATTTTTTCGCTGATTAATTTACTTAAAACGGGATTACAATGTGCAAGCCAACGTCTTGGTGTAACACCATTTGTTTTGTTATTAAACTTATCTGGCCAAAGCGCGTAAAACTCTTTAAATAAACCCGCTTTTAACAGTTCGGTATGCAGTGCTGCTACGCCATTTACAGAGTAACTACCTACAATGGCTAAGTAAGCCATACGAATTTGCGGCTCATCGCCCTCTTCAATCAACGACAATGCACGCTGTTTATTAACATCACCCGGCCATTGCTGTGCAACTTGTGCTAAAAAGCGTGCGTTTATCTCGTAAACTATTTCTAAAATGCGTGGTAATAATTTTGAAAACAACGAAACAGACCACTTTTCAAGCGCTTCAGGAAGTAACGTATGGTTTGTGTAGGCCATTGTTTTAGTAGTGATTTGCCAAGCATCGTTCCAATCAAGTTCGTAATCATCAATTAAAATACGCATCAGCTCTGCAACAGCAATACTTGGGTGCGTGTCGTTTAACTGAAAAACATGAAAATCAGCAAAGTCGCTAAAGTTCTCGCCATGTTGGGAAACCCACTGATCAACTACGTCTTGAATACTCGCAGATGATAAAAAGTATTGTTGGCGCAATCTAAGCTCTTTACCATTTTCGCTGCTGTCGTTTGGATACAGCACCATGGTAATTTGTTCAGCTAGGTTTTTTTGTGCGACGGCTTCTGAGTAACTGCCTGCATTAAATTCGGTCAAATTAAATTCATCTGTCGCTTCTGATTTCCATAAGCGTAGCGTATTTACAATATTGTTTTTATAACCTGGGACAGGTACATCGTAAGGTACAGCTAATACATCTTGTGAACTCATCCATTGACGATGCTCTCGGCCGAATTTATCTGTGTAACTTTGCACGTAGCCGCCAAATTTCACACGTTTTGCATGCTCTGGCGCGCTTAGCTCCCATGGGTGCCCTTCGCGCAGCCAGTTATCTGGTTGCTCAATTTGGTTACCATCTTTAATTGATTGGTTAAACATCCCGTATTCGTAACGAAGGCCATAACCAATGACAGGTAACGCTAGACTTGCACAGCTATCTAAAAAGCAGGCAGCTAGGCGGCCTAAACCACCGTTACCTAAACCTGCGTCGTGCTCGGCATCTTCAAGCGTTTCTACTGTTGTGCAGTATTCTTGTAATGCAGCAGCAACTTGGTCGTCTAAATCTAGGTTTAGTATTGCATTACCCAGCGCACGTCCCATTAAAAATTCAAGAGAAAGGTAAGCCGTTTTACGGCGTTTCTCTTGCTTAATTTGTTGATTCGTTTCTCTGCAGCGGGCAACAAGTCTGTCGCGAATAGTCAGCGCTAAAGCATGGTATAAATACAGTCTTGATTCGCCGACCTTATCGCGACCTAGGGTATAATAAAAATGCCGTGTTAAGTCATCTTTAAGCGTACTTTCATCTATAACAGGACCTTCTTGCCAGCCCTTTACTACACACACTTGTTCACTTTGTTTAGCCATGACTTACATCCTCTAAATTAGCACTAAAAACCCAACTACTTTGTGCTGAAATTTCAACCATCGCATCTTCATTACTACTCACAGATGCATTATTTACACTTGATAAAACCATTTGCCACGGCGCATTAATAGGCGAAGGCGGCATTTGGCAAAAAACTGTTTTTTTACTGGCATTAAATACCATCAGTAATGCATGATTATTTTGCTTATCAAGTAAGCTATACATTAAAAACTGTCTGGTATCTTCATGCCAATGAGCGTCGGTCATGGTTTTACCTTGTTCAGTAAACCACTTAACGGTAAAACGCTCGTCTATATCATCTAAAAATACACTGTGTTTGAACGCGCTGTGCGCACGTCTAATTTTTAAAGCATCATCAATAAATCGTGTTAGCGAATGATTAAGTTGAGAATCTTTCCAGGCAAGCCAGCTAGTGCGATTATTTTGGCAATAAGCATTGTTATTACCCCCTTGAGAGTGCGCCATTTCGCTGCCAGCGGCAATCATGGGAACACCTTTTGAGAATATCAAAGTAAGCAAAAAGTTCTTTTGTTGTTGCAAACGCAGTACGTTTATTTTTGAGTCACTGGTAAAGCCTTCTACTCCACAGTTGAACGAGTGATTTGCACTGTGCCCATCTCTGTTTTGCTCACCATTGGCTTCGTTATGCTTTTCTTCATAACTCACTAAATCGGCAAGCGTGAAACCATCATGACTCGTTATAAAGTTAATGCTATTAAGTGGTCCACGTTGGCTGTGCTCAAAAATATCAAACGATCCATGCAAACGTTTTGCAACGTTGGCAATTATGCCCGTTTCACTTTGCCAAAAACGTCTAATTACATCGCGGTATTGATCGTTCCATTCTCGCCATGGCGGCGGAAATGCCCCAAGCTGATAGCCACCAGGACCTATATCCCAAGGCTCACTTATTAGCTTAACCTTATTCAGCACAGGGTCTTGGGCTACTGCTTGTAAAAAAGTATGTGCAGAGCTAAAGCCTGCTTTTGAGCGCCCTAAAATGGTCGCTAAATCAAACCTAAAACCATCAACTCCCATTACCTCAACCCAATAACGAAGGCTATCAAGTACAAGTTGCAGCGTTTTAGGGTGATCAATATTTATGGTATTTCCACAGCCGGTATCGTTTATATATACATTAGGCTGACCCTCTACTGTGCGGTAATACGCTAAGTTATCAAAGCCTCTTAGCGATAATATAGGGCCATCGGCCCCCGCCTCTGCGGTATGGTTATAGACAACATCTAAAATAACTTCTATGTCGGCAGCATGAAGCTCGCGCACCATTTGCTTAAACTCGTTTATATCGTCGTTTACTAAATAGTCTTTATGGGGGGTAAAAAAGTTAAGCGTGTTATAACCCCAATAGTTTTGCAGCCCTTTTCCTGTTAAAAATTGCTCACTAATAAAAGAATGAACAGGTAAAAGCTCAACTGCTGTAATGCCAAAGCTCTGTAAATGCTCAATAAAGCTTGGGTGGCTTAACCCTAAAAACTTTCCTTGTAGAGATTTAGGTATTTTAGGATGACGACACGTTGTGCCTTTAACATGGCACTCGTAAATAACCGTGTTTGACCAACGGTGGTTTGGCTTTTTATGCGCATACAACGTAGGGGGTGCTACTTTTGACTTAGGTATATCAATCGCATTATTTACGGTGCTTTTAGTGCCAATTGGCATTTGCCCATAATGGCGTTCGCTCCATGTAAACTCACCAAACAAGTCTTTTGCGTATGGGTCTATCAGTAGTTTATTTTCGTTAAATAGTTGACCATTTTTAGGGTTATATTCACCCTCAACTCTAAAGCCATAAAGTGCGCCGGCGCTTAATGGCGAAATATGAATACTCCAAATACCCCCTTCGTTAATATTCATCGCCATTTTTAGAATTTCTGAATGGCCACTTTTATCAAACAAACACACATAGGCTTGGCTTGCACCTGGCGCATAAAGCGCGAAGTTAACCCCATTATTAATAACACTAGAACCTAGCGGTTCTACATTACCGGGGGCTACATCAAATTGGTTACTCATCATCAACCTTTTGTAAGTAAATAGTTGTTAAGCCACCAATGGCAATTGAAATACTGTGTTTAAACCCATGATTTGATTCATTTATTGCCTGAACTATCTGCGATGAATCTTTAGTTACTTCAACGCCAGAGCCAAAAAACTGAGTATCGTCTGTATTTAAAACAACTTTATAACGCCCTTTACTCGGTACGCCAATAACGTAGTTTTCATATGACGCGGGGGTAAAATTAGCAATAACAACCACAAAGTCTTTTGCGTTTTTAGCATAGCGAACAAAGCTTAAAATGCTCTGCTGATTATTATTGTTATCTATCCAGGTAAAACCAGCCGCGCTCGAATCTAACTCATACAACGCGGGTTGGTTTTTATAAACGGTATTGAGCGCTTTTACGGTGTGCTTTATACCGTTATGGCTTTGGTGCTCAAGTAAATGCCAATCGATAGAATGATCGTGTCCCCACTCTTTTCGCTGTGCAATTTCACCGCCCATAAACAAGAGTTTTTTACCCGGGTGTGCCCACATAAATGCGTAGTAAGCGCGTAAATTTGCAAATTTCTGCCAATCATCGCCTGGCATTTTTTCAATTAACGATCCTTTACCGTGTACTACTTCATCGTGGCTTAATGGCAATATATAGTTTTCACTAAAAGCGTATACCATCGAAAAAGTCATTTCGTGATGATGATGCTGACGGTATAAAGGGTCGTGCTGCATGTAATGCAAACTATCGTTCATCCAACCCATATTCCACTTATAGCCAAAGCCTAAGCCGTTGTGCTCAACACTTTGGGTGACGCCCGGCCACGCTGTTGACTCCTCAGCCACCATCATAATGCCTGGGTTGTTTTTATAGCTGCGCATATTGACTTGCTTTAGGCACTCAATCGCACCTAAGTTTTCGCGCCCGCCGTAACAATTAGCAATCCACTCGCCTTCTTTTCGGCTGTAATCTAAATACAACATAGAGGCTACGGCATCTACACGCAGACCATCTAAACCAAATTGATGTAACCAATACATAGCATTTGAAATCAAAAAGCTTTTAACTTCAGGGCGGTCGTAGTTATAAATGTAGGTATTCCAATCAGGATGAAAACCTTGGCGCTTATCGGCATGCTCATATAAATGAGTGCCATCGAATCGATGTAAGCCATGCGGATCGCTGGGAAAATGCCCAGGCACCCAATCAAGTAAAATACCTAAATTAGCTTTGTGGCATTGCTCTACAAAGTATTTAAAGCTGTTGTAATCGCCAAAACGGCTGGTAGGTGCAAATAAACCAACAGGCTGATAACCCCACGAACCATCAAACGGGTATTCACTTATTGGCATAAGTTGAAGGTGGGTAAAATTCATTTCAAGGGCGTAGCTAACCAGTTTGTCAGCAAGCTCTGTGTAACTTAAATAGCGGTTGTTTTCAGCGCGTTGCCATGAGCCTAAATGCACTTCATAAATACTAATTGGCGCATCAATATGATTACGCTTTTGTCTGTTTTGAAGTGCCTGAGCGCCGAGCGTTATAGGTTCTGGTTTATACTGCAGTACACTTGCAGTACCCGGTGCTTGTTGCATTTTAAATGCATAGGGGTCGGCTTTTTCGAGTACTTCTCCACTTTGGGCGGTAATTGCAAATTTGTAGCACATGTCGGCTTTAAGGCCTGGTACGAATAGCTCCCATACACCACTTGCAGGATGAAAACGCATAAAGTGGCGATTAGCTTGCCAAAAATTAAACTCACCAATAATAGAGACACTTGCAGCATTAGGCGCCCATACACAAAAGCGCACACCCTCTACATTTTGTTGAGTGCTAAAATGTGCACCAAAATGAGAGTACGCATGTTCAAGGCTGCCTTCGTTAAATAAATACATTGCCTCTGCATCAAGTGTGCTTTCAAAGCTGTATTCATCATAAAAGGTAGTCCTGCTATTTGTGTACTGAGCAATGCATTGATAAGGCGCAGTGGGCAGCGCATCAACTTTGACTATAAATAAGTCACTTTGTTGGTAGCGCTGCGCCTTAATACTTTTATTGTTTAATGTAACACTCACACTTATTGCACAAGGTAAGTAAAAACGAATTTCAACCTCAGCATCCGTTTTATGTGCCCCTAAAAAGCTAAATGGGTCTTTAAATCGTCCTGTATTTAATGCATGCACCTGTGCATCGTAACTATTTTCATTAGTTGTACTGCTCATTTAACCTTTCCTTATTGAATCGATAGCAGCTAAAAGTGAGGCATTTTTGGTAAAAATTTCTTCACTGGTATGCGTTAATACACGTCGCCAATTAGGATATTCTTTGTCTGTCCCGGGGATATTAACCGGATACTTCTGCTCATCTAAATCATCTATTTGTATTGCAAATAAACGCGATTGAGAACCCGCCAAACATAATGCTAGTGCGTTATATACTTCGACTGAATTACTATGTAATAGAAGCTCGGTTGTATTGGTATGGCGATTAATAAATCGTAGTATCCTATGTTGCTCTTCTATTCGTTGTTGCTTTAATTGCTCGTATTCATTGCAAGTAATAAGCTTGTATTGTTGCTTAATATTTAAATCAGCATGCTGCCACCAACCTGTAAAAGGCGGTACATCATGATTCGCTATCATTAACAAACACTGTGTTGCTAGCTCATCAGTCGATAAAAACTCACCACTGTGTTGTTTTTCAAAATAAAATAAGCTGTTAGAAAAAATACCGCTAGATGCCAAAGCCTGCCTTACCTCTGGCGGCACAACGCCTAAATCTTCTCCAATAACAATACTCTGATTAATATGTGATTCAATTTTTAAAATGGCGAGTAAGTGCTCAAACGGGTAGTAAACATAACAGCCATCTTGTTCACTATTGCTTTCAAAGCACCACCATAGGCGCCTAATAGCCATTACGTGGTCAATTCTAAGTCCACCTACATTTTGCATGTTTGCGCGAATGAGCGAGCGATAAAATTGGTAGTGATTATTACTAAGACTTTGAGGATTTAGTGCTGGAAGCCCCCAGTTTTGGCCAGCTTCGGCCCATGGATCTGGTGGAGCACCTACACTTGCACCTTGGCTAAACAGTGGCTTTTGATTTTTAAACTCGGCCCCATCACCCGCACAACCAACAGCTAAATCATTGATTAAGCCAATAGCCATACCTCGCTCTGCACAACTTTGTTGACACAGTGCCAATTGCGTATGCGCTTGCCACTGCAGGTAATAATCAAATGTTAAGTTATCTGATTCGAGGGTATTTAACGTAGTTGAATGAGTATTACAAAAATCAGTAAACGCTTGGCGACGCTCATCACTTGCCGTTAATTCAAACTGATTATAAAGCGCTTCAAATAACGCATACTTTATACGGCTTACATTTTCATAATCTATAAATTGATCATTACTTTTTATAAGTGTAATTACATCGCCTCGTTGCATGAGGTCATGCAGAACTGTGTTATTTTGTGCGTCTTCGCTTAATACTATAGAAATATAAAGAGGGTTTAATAAAGCCCGACTACTAGGGCTATAAGGGCTTGCACGCTCTGGCATATCAGCAAATAACAAATGCAGTGGATTAAGTAATATGTAATCCATATTTTGCGAGCTGCATAATTTTGTAAGCGTTAGTAAATCGTCAAAGTCGCCAATACCTAAATGCGCTTTATTTTTTAATGTGTAAAGCTGAATAGATAACCCTGTGCGCTTTGTGTCTTCAACTTGATAGACTTGCTCAGGCACGCACCAAATTTGTGTAATAGCGTGTTGCTCACCTACCTGAACATTAGCGTCATGATAGCCAATTGGCATAGTTTCTATGGGTAGTGCCAGCTCAATATAGCGAACGCCATGCAAGTAATATTCACCAGTGACAGCCAAATTATAAAGGTTCTCAACCGCTATATTAATCCCAAGAGAAGGGACATTAATGTTGGCGGCTAAATACTGCTGACGTTCGTCTATACGAAGCTTTAAAGCGCATTTTTTTTGGTCAACCAAACTCACACTGGGTACTAAATCCAGCCAAAGCGATGCATCTAAATCATAAGTTAGTTGAGTTATTTCGGCTTCGTTATTTGTATCAACACCGCAACATTGCAAAGCACGTTTACGCGTGTCTTCGCTAAAAAGCACCTGTTCACCTGTATACTTAGTGAATTCAAAGCCAATACCATGCAGGTAAAACAACTGCGAAAGAGCATCCATTGAATCGCCTTAATTAATGCGTTGAGTATTTACTATGCTGTTTTCTGTGCCAAATGTATTGCCAATATAACCATCAGCTTGGTGGTCGTTATCCCAAATGTCTCCATTTATTAAATAACGAAAGTGAAATTGTTGATCGATAGGTAAGCGTTGTTTAAATTTAAACACACCTTGTTTTTTATTAAGCTTCATTGGCACAGGTTGCCAATCATTAAATTCGCCTAATAAGCAAACTTCTTCTGCCTCTGGATGAGAAAATTCAAAGGTTACTTCAGCTTCATCTTTTGTTTTAAAAAAACGTTTATTCAACATAGCAGGCTCCAACTAAACCAAAAAGGGTACTTAATCTTTGCCACAGGCCATACAACTAAACAAAAAGGCGATGTGGATTCCATTCAAAATCATTAAACACGTTGTAAGTTAACCAAAACTTTATTTACGCATTATTACAGTGCAACAATTCATTTTTTCTGCACTTAAAAAGTGCGGTTAGTATATAAACAATCTTTTTTAAAAAGCTCAGTAGTACAGAGCAATATTTGAACCAACTAAGCGTACATCACATATTATTTATTTAATCGAATTTAAAGTTAAATAATCCAAAAGTATTGCCTAAATTTATAAAATTCTTTTGTTCTGTACTTTCATCAGCGATAATACACAGCATCTTAATACTCTGAAATATCATAATTTTCATGTTGAAAAAAAGCATTTTAATAACTATAGCCATCATCTTTTTAATAATAGCCACACTTGTTGGTTCTTCAATCTATACCCTTTATAGTAAAAAAGAAATCTCAGTTGATCCTAAATTAAAAGAAATCTCAGGTATTGAATTTGATAAACAAAAACGTCTATGGGCTATTAACGACGGAGGCAACGAACCCAAGCTTTACCGCCTTAACAAAGATGGTTCTATCGCCAAAGAAATTTTGGTTGAAAACGCTAAAAACATTGATTGGGAAGACATGACCCAAAACAAATTTGGGCACTTTTTTTTAGGGGATTTTGGTAATAACAAAAACGATCGTAGATGGCTCACTATTTATAAAATAGAAAACCCTATAGATATAAAAACAAACACAACCCAAGCCGAAATAATTAAGTTTACCTACCCTGAAATGGATGGCAGTCCAATAAAACCCAATGACCGCAATTTTGATTTAGAAGCATTTGTAGCACTAGGTCGTCATTTATATTTATTTACTAAAAACCGCACAGAACCTTTCGATGGTATTACTAAAGTGTATAAAGTGGGCGATCATGCAGCAAATTTTGATGCTGAGCTAATTGACTCTTTTAAAACGTGTACCACGCTTGAAAAACTATGCTGGATAACCTCTGCGGCGCTCAGCCCCGATCGTAAAAAATTAGTCTTACTTGATTCAACAAGTCTTTGGTTATTTGAAAACTTTGAAGGTGATAAGTTTTTCTCTGGTGATGTATCAAAAATAGATTTAGGGATTGTTACTCAAAAAGAAGCAGTCACCTTTTTTGATGACAACACGATTGTATTTACAGATGAAGAGTTTAAAGGCATAGGCGGTAATGCTTATTTTATAAAGCTTGATAAAGCCAAAAAAGAAGTTATAAGAAAAAAACCTATTTCAGAAAAAACACTTCCATAGCATCTAGTTAGCTAAGCTAAAGCATTAAAGCTTAGCTAACTTATGTGAAAGGTAATGAGTTAATTACTCTTTTCATTTGACGAATGAAGTGCTTTTTCTACATCAACACCTAAAATCAACACTCCAATATGACTATTATTATCATCTAAAACAGGAAAACTTAGCTGAACTTGAAAATGATGTGTTGATGCATCATATGTGACGCTATCAAAGTTAAAATATTTTGACTGTTTAAATGTTTTAGTAAACTTATTTTCATCTCCTTGCCAGTAGTCACTGGTTAGCTTACTAATAGCGATGTTTTTTCCTTGGTTATCAGTCAATATTAGCTCAGTAACAACACCTTTGAATTGAGATTGCCATTTTTTAAATACTTTAGATAACGGTAAATTAAGCATAGCTAATCCATCAGGGTGCTTTACTTGTTTACTTTCTTTTATCCATAGCTGGTCTAGTCTTTTAATTTCAGATTCACTTAAGGGAGACTCATTACTTATTTGAACTTGTTCTACTAAACTAGGTAAGTTTAGTAAGGTTTTAGCACTACTGGACAATCTATCAAGTATTTGCTTTTCTTCACTTTTTGATAGTGAAAATGGTGCCTGCGCGCAAGTATTTATATTTTCATCAAACTGCTGCATAAATTTAGGGAAGCGTTTAATAAGTGAATGCGAAGCAAATAATCCCAAAGGTACATACCTAAAAAATTCTCTTTGATACTCATCTTCATTAATGCCTAGCTTTGAGGCTGCTAATTCAAAATCGTCTAAATCAAGTAGAATTCTATCAATCCGCTTATGGTGCATAACATTTACTATTTCTTCTAATGAATTTACTTCTACCTCAGCAATAATATTCTGAGTTTTAAACCAATTAGCCTGGTAACTCCCTCTTACTGCACCATAACGCATTTTATTTTTTGGTTTATTAATGCTCTCTGGATGAGTAAACCAGTACCAGCTTTCTAAAAATATGGGGGATGATATGCGCCCATAGGCCTTCATTTCAGGCATTAAATGAGTTGTGAAATAACCATCTAAGCGGTCTAACTTTACTTCTCGACGTGCACGTAACCATGGCAAGGTTTGTAGCTGAAAAGGGGCTCCCATTTCAAATAAAATACACTCAACTTGGTTGACTGCATTATCAGGTGCACTGGTGGGTAAGTTTGTTCCAAACTGAAGAGGCTCAGTTAAACCCAATAAGAGGGTAAAAAAATATGCAGGCATAATCCATTACTAAATATTGTACAAATTAAAATGAGTATAGTCATGCATATTAAAAAAGCATAAATTCTCCTTACAAAATTTTGTATCTTATCAATGGCTTCAATATTTAAATCTATGTTCTACTGCTATTAGCTTATAAAAAGTACACTTAAATATTTAAATTAATGCATTTATATCTAGGGTCTGTTGATCTTTGAGGATTAAAATCCGTTCAAACTAGGCGCTATTTAATCGCGGCGCGAGATTTGTAACCTAGTGGGCTCGATAACTGCTCCTGCGTTGTTCTAATAGCTTACATCTATGTAGGCAACCAAGAGTAAATAGCGCCTAGGAAGAACCCTATGGGGAGTAATCACACTGCATAGGCTCTGCCTTGCCTGAATACTAAACAGACTACTGAAATTCAACCTTGAAAGATCAACAAACCCTAGCCTTTCTATTACTTACCTAAAGTATACCGAGTGTTCACTTAACGACTAAAAAAAAACTCACTGACTCTAGCGCTTAAATTTAGTTTCTAAAATAACAGAAGATGTTGTGCGTTCTACTCCATCCAGATTTCCTATATCGTCTAGTAAATGGCTAAGCTGCTCTAAATTTTGAGCCTGTACTACAGCAATTAAATCAAACTCACCACTTATGGCATAGAGCTGCGAAATTGCATCAATTTGCTTAAGCTCAATATTTGTTTTAGTTGTTAATTTTTGCTTAACTTTAATAGACACATGAGCTGATACCATTTTGCTGAGGTAGTCATCTCCATAATCTACGCTATACCCTTTAATTACACCCGTTTCTTCTAATTTAAGCATACGGCTTTGTACCGTTGAACGAGATAAATCAAGCATGCGAGCAAGATCAGAAATACTGGCTCTTGCGTTTGTTTTTAATACAGATAGTAGCTTTTCATCTTGTGGAGTTATCATAATGGTTATTTATTTCGTTATTTTGACTTTTATTTTAATCATTTTTCACAAAATAGCACTGCAATTTTAACAGCTAACCTTCGATAATGACGCCCTACAAGAAATAATAACGTGTTTGCTGAAGAATAAAGGCTATATTCTTCTTTGAGTTAGCAACTAATCTTTTATCTAAGCCCATTAAATTTAGGTGTAAAAATGCAAGTAACAAGAGACTTATTTAACGACGTAATGGTACCAAACTATAATCCATCAGCAATCATTCCAGTTCGTGGTGAAGGTTCACGCGTTTGGGATCAAAATGATAACGAGTTTATCGATTTTGCTGGTGGTATTGCCGTTAACTGTTTGGGTCACTGTCATCCTGCATTAGTTAAAGCATTAAAAGAGCAAGGCGAAAAAATTTGGCATTTATCGAATGTTATGACTAATGAGCCAGCACTTCGTTTAGCTCAAAAAATGGTTGAAGCAACATTCGCTGATAAAGTTTACTTTGCAAACTCAGGCGCAGAAGCAAACGAAGCAGCGCTTAAGCTAGCGCGTCGTTATGCACTGGACCTATATGGCGCTGAAAAAACGCAAATAATTGCATTTAATAAAGGTTTCCATGGTCGAACATTTTTCACAGTCACTGTGGGCGGGCAAGCTGCTTATTCAGATGGCTTTGGTCCTAAACCTGCTGACATAGTACATTGTGATTTTAACGATATAGCAGCATTTGAAGCGCTGATCAGCGATAAAACATGTGCTGTTATGATGGAACCATTACAAGGTGAAGGCGGTATTATTTCACCAACAGATGAATTTGCTAAAAAAGTACGTGAACTTTGTACTAAACATAACGCGTTACTTATTTTTGATGAAGTACAAACGGGTGTTGGTCGCACAGGCGATTTATACGCTTATGAAGGTTTAGGCGTTGTTCCTGACATTTTAACAACTGCAAAAGCATTGGGTGGTGGCTTTCCAATTGGCGCTATGATCACTCGTACACCAATTGCTGAGCATTTAAAAATTGGTACTCACGGTTCTACTTATGGCGGAAACGCACTTGCTTGTGCTGTTGCTGAAGCGGCATTTGATACAGTAAATACACCAGACGTACTAAACGGTGTTAAAGAGCGCGAGCAATTATTCCGTGACGGATTAAACGCAATTAACGAAAAATACAACGTATTTAGCGAAGTACGTGGTAAAGGCTTATTAATTGGCGCAGTACTAAATGATAAATTTGAAGGACGTGCACGCGACTTTTTAGTAGCAAGTGCTAATAATGGTTTAATGAACCTTGTAGCGGGCATGAATGTAATTCGCTTTACACCGTCTTTAGTTATCCCGTTTGAAGATATTAAAGAAGGCTTAGCGCGCTTTGAAAAAGCCGTTAGCGATGTAGTAAACGGTTAATATAGTTTAAATTAGCACGCCTACAGGCGTGCTATTGGAGCAAGCAATAAATGCAAGTATTACGTCCTATTACTGCCAATGATTTTGACGCGCTTAAACAAATAGCGATTGAATCCGGTCATGGGTTTACCTCTTTACCTGTGGACGATGCACAGCTTAAAGAAAAAATTGAACGTGCTGAAAAAAGCTTTGCCAAAAACATTAACCAGCCACTTGATGAAAGCTATTTATTTGTTTTAGAAGACAGTGAAACAGGTGACGTTATTGGCACAACCGCTATAGAAGCTGCGGTAGGTTTATCGGTGCCTTTATATCATTATCATTTAGGTAAAACAGTACACCACTCGCCTACTTTAAATGTATATAACACCGTTGATATTTTAAGCATGTGTAACGACTACACAGGCTGCTCTGAAATATGCACATTATTTTTGCGCGAAAATAGCCGCAAAGGTTTAACGGGTCGATTTTTATCGCGTTCACGCTTTTTATTTATGGCTCAGCATAGCGAGCGTTTTGCCGATACTGTTATCGCAGAAATGCGCGGTGTTAGCGACGAAGACGGCCATTCTCCTTTTTGGCAATGGCTGCAAGAGCACTTTTTTAGTATCGAATTTCCAGAAGCGGATCACTTAGTTGGCTTAGGCGATAAGGTATTTATTAGCGAGTTAATGCCTAAATATCCTATTTATGTGAACTTGCTTAGCAAGAAAGCCCAAGCAGTTATTGGGCATGTGCATGAAAAAACAAAACCTGCGCTAAAATTATTAGAAAAAGAAGGTTTTGAGCACAGAGGCTACGTTGACTTATTTGACGCAGGCCCAACGGTTGAAGCAAAGCTTGGTAATATTCGCAGCATTCGCGACTCTCAAGTTTGCCCTATTACTATTGGTGAGCTTGATCACATATCACAAAATAGCTCTGATACGCTGGCTGTATGTAATCAAGGCGTAAGTGGCTTTAGAGCAACATTTACCAAAGACGCACATTACAATCATGCAAAACATACTCTCGTCATTAGCCAAAATGTGGCTAAAGCACTTAATTTAAGTCAAGGAGATGCAGCGCGATTTTTCCGCCTGTAAATTATTTATGAATACACACCTAATTAATAACCAGTGGCATGCAGGGCAAGGTCCAGCATTTGAGTCAATCAATCCAAGTAATGGCGATGTGGTATGGCAAGGTAATGGCGCAAACGCCCAGCAAGTAGATTCAGCTATAAAAGCAGCCAGAGCAGCACAGGTACAATGGGCAGATAAGCCGCTTGAAGAGCGTATAGCCATTTTAGAAAACTTCGCAGCTCAATTAAAAGAACACAGTGAAGAATTTGCGACCATAATTGCACGCGAAACAGGTAAGCCATTATGGGAAACCCGTACCGAAGTGGGCGCAATGACAGGCAAAGTAGCTATTTCAGTTAAAGCGTACCATGAACGTACCGGTACAACCGAAAACCCAATGCCAGGTGCAAAAGCGTTTATTAGACACAAACCGCATGGCGTTGTGGCTATTTTTGGCCCGTATAACTTTCCGGGGCATTTACCAAACGGGCATATTGTTCCTGCAATTTTAGCAGGCAACACCGTAGTATTTAAGCCATCAGAACTAACACCGCACGTTGCAGAATTCACCCTCTCACTTTGGTTAAAAGCGGGCTTACCAGCGGGTGTTATTAACCTTGTCCAAGGTGAAATTGAAACAGGCAAAGCGCTTGCTTCTCATAAAGATATAGATGGATTGTTTTTTACCGGTAGCTCAAACACAGGTCACTTACTACATAAGCAATTTGCAGGACACCCTGGCAAAATTTTAGCACTTGAAATGGGCGGTAATAATCCTCTTATTGTAAAAGACGTGAGTGATGTAAGCGCTGCTGTGCACGATATTATTCAATCAGGCTTTATTACCTCAGGTCAGCGCTGTACGTGTGCACGCCGCTTATTTATTGAAAAATCGCTCAATGGCGATGCTATTTTAGAAAAGCTAATAAGCGCGACTAAAAACATAGTTGTAGACGACAGTTTTGCTACAGAGCAGCCTTTTATGGGTGCAATGATAAGCGAAAAAGCAGCACTGGGTATGGTCGCTGCGCAAAGTGAATTAGTGTCAAAAGGCGCGCAAATCCTTGTTGAACTTAAGCAATTAAAATCAGGCACCGGTTTTGTAAGCCCAGGTATTATTGATGTAACAAACATTACCGACATGCCAGATGAAGAGCATTTTGGACCGCTTATTAAAGTGTATCGTTACAACGACTTTGACAGCGCAATTATTGAAGCTAACAACACAAGCTTTGGCTTATCTGCAGGTTTACTTAGCGACAGTGAAGATGATTACACTCACTTCTTAAAGCGCATTCGTGCAGGTATTGTTAACTGGAACCGCCCTATTACGGGTGCCTCTAGCGCGGCTCCATTTGGCGGCATAGGCGCCAGTGGTAATCACAGAGCAAGTGCCTATTATGCCGCCGATTATTGTGCATACCCTGTGGCATCTGTTGAGTCAGACAAAGTGAGCTTACCGCAAACCCTAGCGCCAGGCTTGGTAATTGAATAAGCAATAAAACCAAAATTTTAGATTTAAGGATTTAACATGCATACTGATGTAAACACATTATTTGAGAGCCTTTGGAAAAACTACTTAAACGTAACACCATCGGCAGACAAAATTCATGACCTTTTAGGGTCAACGCAAAAAGATGACATTATTAACGATCATATTGCGCTGCGTACGTTTAATATTGAAAAAGTGGGTCTTGAAAAGCTCGCTGCTCACTTTTTAGCTATTGGTTACAAAGAATGTGGTGAGTACCATTTTGAAGCTAAAAAACTCTATGCAAAGCACTACGAGCATAGCGATCCTAACCAGCCAAAAGTGTTTATTTCTGAGCTATTAGTTGAAAAATGCTCGCCTGAGTTACAAGCCATCGTAACCGACATGGTTGACAAAATTGATGAAAGCGCAGTAACAGCTGATAACTTTTTGTATTCAGGCACGCATTGGCAAGTAAGCACCGATACTTATAAGCAGCTGCTAGCTGAAAGCGAATATGCAGCGTGGATGTCGGCGTGGGGTTACCGCGCCAATCACTTTACCGTAAATATTAATACGCTTGCTAAGTTTGATAACATTCATGATGTTAACCAAGCCCTAAAAGACGCCGGCTTTTCGCTTAATACGTCAGGCGGTGAAGTTAAAGGCTCACCAGAGGTGTTACTAGAGCAATCGTCAACACTTGCTGATGAATACTCTGTTACCTTTAGTGACGGTGATATGAGCATCCCTAGCTGTTTTTATGAGTTTGCTATTCGTTACCCTAAAGCCGACGGTGAGCTTTATACTGGTTTCGTTGCAGCCTCAGCTGACAAAATATTTGAAAGCACCAATGCTCGATAGCAAAACCTAAAGTACTTTATTTAAAAAGCCCGTTATGGGCTTTTTTTATGTCGGTAGGTTATGTTGATTAATTATAAAAATAACGGTTTATAATCGTTTTCTAACTTTTCAAACGATAAATCGCCAATAAAGCGGCCAAAGCTCAACCAAGTTGCCAAACCGCGTAAGTCTTTAAAGTGTGGAGGCACAAATTGTGGGCTCTCTATTACACCTAAATCATGAAGCTGCGAAATTAATCTAAAGTCATCTATTGATATTTTACCTACCAGTAATAAAGGTAGTCTATCTATTCGACCAAGCTGTATTGCAACGCGTATTAAGTTATAAACCAATACAAAGCCTTTAATGTAAGCAATATCTTTTGTAAAAGGCAAACCTGTTGGCGTACTGCCTCTAAATACACGCTGCGCGAGTGTGTAACTGTCATCTTTTGATAAACCTTGCGCTACATAGTCACGGTAAATATCTACAAATTCAGCACCGTCAATTACCTTTGTAACCGCTTGAATACGGTTAACTAATTTAGATAAGCGCCTTGGGGTCGATTTTAAAGTAATAATTTCGGTTAATACCGCTAGGCCTTCTTGGGTAATAGTAGAGCTAGGCGTGCCTTTACTCAAACATGTTAAATACGGCTGTGCTAAACCATTTTGAGTGGTACCTACGTGTATCCACCCTTCGTGAACTTCTAAAATATCAAGTTCACGCTGAGAAAACTTAACATCTTGATTAAGCTTTATATTATTAGCACCTGCGGCTGCATCACTGACAATACCATCGCTAAGCATTACCTCTACGTTTATGCCTGCCATACTGGCATTTACTTGCTCAGACAAAATACGCACAGCATCAACAGCATCAATATTTTTAGGGTCGTCAGGCAGTATGTCGGCTATAAGTAAATTTTGCAGCGGTTTATCTAGCATATTAGCTAGCTCAGAAAGTGAGGGCTCACCAGCATGGAATAAATCTTTAGGGTGTCCAAATAACTCCACTGATAAGTCATGAAACTCTGGCGTTCCACGATATTCAAGCATACTTAATACCGTTTTATACTCGGTGCACATTTTTCCCATATATTGAGCAATCGGATTTAACTGTCCCAATTGGTTAATAATGTTACGGTGCAAAGTAGAAAATGCTTGGCGCAGCTCGCTAGGTACAAAACCAAGGTCGCGCTGTTGATAATATGCACGATCGATGAGTGGGTTTTTTTGACATTTCTGTCTAAAAAACTCCTCTTTAGTTTGTTTATCCCAATTAATAGCATCGAGTATCCTAATTGGAGTTTGCAATGCAATTAATTGATCCGATAACTCACGAGTTTTTAGTAGTAACGCCTTGTCTATCATGCTCTAAGCTCAACAATAAATGAGCTTTGAGCATAATTTAAAAAAGCGAAATTACAAAGCAATATCACACTTTTTTAGCTATTGTTTTTAAGATGATCGACCCTCATATCTGTATCGTATGAGTTACTAAACGAAGGGCATAAAACATGAAAAACGAAATCGACAATAAACAGATTTTAGCCGTATATGAACGTATAATTCAAAAAGGTGAAATGACTGATGAAGGCAAGCATTATCAAGGTGTTACTGCTTATTCAGACGTAGATGGCTACACAGTATACCTACAAGGTAGCGGCGTTGAACTGCGCTTTGGTTTTCATAATACTTACCACCTTGACTACGAACATGAAAAGCATAAAGACGACTTTTTGAAAAAATTATATAACATTGCAAACGAGAGCTAATGCACCCACGAAAACGCAGACACCGCCCTACCAGTAAGCTCAATACTACTTTTATAAACCAAGTAGTAGAAGAGCTTAGAGCTGATCCAAGCAAAGTCTCAATTATTCAAGAAAATTTAGAACAGTACCGTGCTCAAACTCATTTAAAGCGTGGTTTTTTACTGGCTATAGAGCGCTTTGATTGGGTTTTTGAAGCAAGCAAAGATATAGACTTTATTTGCCAGCAAATTTTAGCTGATGACTATATTGGCAATAGACTAAGACGTTACCCCCTACTTTTTAAAGGCGTTATTAATAATGCCTGACCTTTCAAAACCAAGCGCTTTAAAACGATAAAACCACAAAGTTTACTCTCTATATAAATTTTTTAGAGCACTAAGCAATTGCAGGTTTAGTGCGCTTTTGTATTAAATTAATACTATTAGTACTCTAACTATTACTGCACTAATGATTATTGACCATTTTATTCATTTATTGCTGTAAACAAATCATTACTATTATTTAATTTCAAAATAAAATTCACAAGCCTTTGTTTTAAATAAAATAAAACAAAGTAAAACCTTATCTCCTTTATCGCATTAGTTGCGCTTTTATTAATGATTAATCTACATTTTGGCATCTAGATATTTACTTCAGCCTTGAATTGTTAGAGCTATTACCTTAAGCTTATGTTTATTGAACGTTCAATTAATAAAAATCATGCCTAAAGTCGGAATGGAACCTGTCAGACGTCAGCAGCTAATTGACGCGACTATAGAGTCAGTTGCAACTAATGGACTACAAGGCACAACTATAAACAGCATTAGTAAAAATGCCGGTTTATCGTCTGGCATTATTAGTCATTATTTTGGTGGTAAGCAGGGGTTAATTGAAGCCACTGTTAGATACTTACTAACAAGCTTAAAACAAGGCTTGATAAGTAAAGTAAATAACCAAACGAATGCCATTGAACGTTTAATGATTATTATCGAAGCCAACTTTGCGCTTGTACAACAGCGTAATGATACAACCCGAACGTGGTTAAGTTTTTGGGCGCAATCGATGCATGATGAAGAATTACACAGACTACAAAACGTAAACAGTAAACGCTTGCAAAGTAATTTAGCATTTTCTTTTAAGCAATTAATGCCTATTGAGCAAGCAAAGCAAGCTGCAGAACTTAGCGCCGCAATGATCGATGGCCTATGGTTAAGAGCAGTACTGAGTAAATCAGACAATAATCAGTTTAAACACAGTGAAAAGTTAGCAAAAAGCTACGTACTTTCACTTATCAAGCAATATGGAGCCTAGCGTGACTACACCTGTCTATCAAAATTTTATTAACGGCCATTTTCTTGCAAACCAGAACGGCAAAACATTTGATGTAACAAACCCAGCAACGGGCGAGGTTATTTACGCAGTAGAAATTGCCGACGAATTTATTCAAAACGCAGCCATTGCCAGTGCAAAGCAAGGTTTTGCTCAGTGGTCAGCAATGACACCCATTGAACGTAGCCGCATTTTATTAAAAGCAGTGGCTATTTTACGCGAGCGCAACGATGAGCTGGCACTTGTAGAAGTACTTGACACCGGTAAACCAATGCAAGAAGCAAATTGTGTTGATATTGAAACCGGCGCTGATGTAATTGAATACTTTGCAGGCCTTGCGCCAGCACAAGTAGGCCAACAACAAATGGTTGGTGATGACTTTTACTACACACGTAAAGAGCCATTAGGTATTTGTGCGGGTATTGGTGCATGGAACTACCCACTACAAATTGCGTGTTGGAAGTCGGGCCCTGCCCTTGCAGCTGGTAATGCATTTATATTCAAACCATCTGAAGAAACACCACTTGGCGCACTTAAACTTGCAGAAGTCTTTGTTGAAGCTGGCGTACCTGCAGGTGTGTTTAATGTTGTTCAAGGCGCGGGCGATGTAGGCCAGTGGCTAACGCAGCATAGCGATATTGATAAAGTATCATTTACGGGTGAAGTAGGCACAGGTAAAAAAGTAGTAGCAAGTGCTGCCGGTACTTTAAAAGATGTCACGATGGAACTTGGTGGTAAATCTCCACTATTAGTATTTGATGATGCCAACATTGAGCAAGCGGTTAGCGCTGCTATGTTAGGTAACTTTTATACGCAAGGCGAAATTTGTACTAACTGTACACGTATTTACGTTCATAAAAATGTATATCAGCAGTTTATTGATGAGCTTAAAGCGCGCACTGAGAAAAACATTATTGCTGGCGACCCACAAGATTTAAATACTAACTTTGGCGCACTTATTTCTAAAAAGCACCAAGAACTAGTAATGAGCTACGTTAATAAAGGCATCGAAGAAGGTGCAACGCTATTAACCGGTGGTACAACGCTTTCACCTAAATCTGCACCTAATGGCTATTTTGTAGCACCGACTGTGTTTATTGATTGTAATGACGATATGACTATCGTTAAAGAAGAAATATTTGGCCCTGTAATGAGCGTGCTTGTTTTTGACGACGAAGACGATGTTATTGCACGCGCTAACGGGACTCACCTAGGCTTAGCTGCAGGCGTATTTACTAGCGATATTAAACGTGCGCACCGCGTGATTCATAAGTTACAAGCCGGTATCTGTTGGATTAATGCATACGGTAACTCACCTGCTGAAATGCCGGTTGGCGGTTATAAGCAATCGGGTATTGGCCGTGAAAATGGTATACAAACTCTTGATCAATACACGCAAACTAAGTCTATTTATGTTGGTATGGCCGACATAGAAAGCCCATTTTAAGGCGCCCTACTATGAGTAATCATTACGACTATATTATTGTTGGCGCGGGTTCGGCTGGTTGTGTTTTAGCAAACCGTTTATCTGAAGATTCAAGCAACCGCGTGTTACTACTTGAAACTGGCGGTAGCGATAAAAGTATTTTTATAAAAATGCCAACCGCGTTATCTATTCCTATGAATAGTGACAAATACGCATGGCAGTTTCATACGCAACCTGAGCCTCATTTAGATAACCGTGAAATGCATTGTCCTCGAGGCAAAGTATTAGGCGGCTCGTCATCTATTAATGGCATGGTATACGTACGTGGCCACGCAAAAGATTTTGACGAATGGCAGCAACACGGTGCAAACGGCTGGGATTACCAATCGTGTTTACCGTATTTTCAAAAAGCAGAAAGCTTTTACCTTGGTGAAAATACTTACCGTGGTGGCAAAGGCCCGCTTGGCGTTAATAACGGCAACGAAATGAAAAACCCGCTTTACCGTACCTTTATCAAAGCAGGTGTACAAGCCGGTTACGCCTCAACAGATGATTATAATGCGTCGCAGCAAGAGGGTTTTGGCCCAATGCACATGACCGTAAAAGACGGCGTGCGCAGCTCTGCTTCTCGTGAGTACTTAGACCCTGTTAAATCGCGTAGTAATTTAACAATTATTACCGGTGCACTAGCACAACGCGTGATTTTAGATGGCAAAAAAGCCACTGGCATTGAATACAAAGTAAATGGCGACGTTAAAACTGCACATGCTGCAAAAGACGTTGTACTAAGTGCAGGGCCAATTGGCTCTCCACATATTTTACAACTCTCTGGGATTGGTGATACTCAAGTGCTTGAAAAAGCAGGCGTTGAAGTACAGCATCATCTACCAGGTGTTGGTCAAAACTTACAAGATCATCTTGAGTTTTACTTTCAATACAAGTGTAAGCAACCTATCACGCTTAACGGCAAACTAGGCATTGTTTCAAAAGGGTTGATTGGTGCGCGCTGGTTATTAACGCGTTCGGGTTTAGGTGCAACGAATCATTTTGAATCGTGTGCGTTTATTCGCTCAAAGCCCGGTGTTGAATGGCCAGATATTCAGTATCACTTTTTACCGGCGGCTATGCGTTACGATGGTAGAAGTGCATTTGCAGGTCATGGTTTTCAGGTACATGTTGGTCATAACAAACCAAAAAGTCGCGGTAGTGTGACTATTGCTTCTGCGAATCCTGAGCAACCACCAACCATTTTATTTAATTACCTTGAACACCAAGACGATATTGAAGGCTTTAGAGCGTGCGTTCGCTTAACACGCGACATAATCGAACAAAGTGCCTTTGATGAATACCGCGATGAAGAAATTCAACCTGGTAAACATATTCAAACAGATGAAGAAATAGATGCCTTTGTACGCCAAGCCGTAGAAAGTGCCTACCACCCTTCTTGCTCATGCAAAATGGGTGAAGATGATATGGCCGTTGTTAACTCAAATACGCAAGTACATGGTATTGAAGGACTACGTGTTGTTGACTCATCTATATTCCCAACTGTTCCTAACGGAAACTTGAATGCGCCTACTATTATGGTTGCCGAAAAAGCAGCTGACATAATTTTAGGTAAAGACCCATTACAGAAATCGGATGTGAATGTTGCCATAACAACAAACTGGCAAGAAACACAACGTAGTACGGAGATCTAACTTTAGCCACATGCTTAGGTTTAGTCTCGTCGGGCTAAACCAATGCGTGCCTTGCAGTGGCACACGATGTAAATAGGTTACGTTGTGTTAATGCGAGAATAAAACAATAAAATACGGAGTGCTTATGAATTATTTTTATTCATTACTGGAGGGTAACAATGACTATTTGGCTTAATGCAGGGATCATTTTTACCTTACTTGCCATTATCACTATTTTAATTAAATGGGGTAATGTTCGCGTAGTAGGTGTAACACCAGTTCGAACCTTTACGTTTATAGCAATACTATTTACTTCTGGCCTAGATGTTGGCCTTATCATGTTTCCTTTAACTGAGTTTGCAGGTTATGCAGACATAAAAGCAAGCCCAGAATACGCGTTTGCAAATCCACTGGCTATTGAGTTTGGCTACTGGGGATTTTTGATCTGGGGATTTTACTTTCTTACGTGCTTTTATTTCTGTGTAATAGAACCTAAAGTGAAATTTTTCGAAATTCCTTGGGTTAAATTTATCAATAACGTTGTAATTATTGGTACATGTGCATTTACCGCTTATTTGCTGCTTACAAACCTACCGTGGTATTTACCCGAACTAGGTGATGGAACAAGTATAGTTTCTGAGTTTTACTTGATTGTGTTTGCGGCTATCTGTTTTGCTGTGTACTCAAGTACTGATATTAAATATGTACGTATTTTAAGTATTTCTACTACCTGGTTATTTTTAGCTTTAATCGCCTTTATGTGGGCTGGCGCATTTGTGATTGGTGATAGTCAAATGTCAGCATTTACAGATAACTTAGGCTCTATTGGTACTTACTTTGCGAACATTAATGAATTTGTTTTACCGCTTAATGATTACCATGAGTTCTACTTATTCTGGTGGTTTGCGTGGAGCATAATGATTGGTCAATTTACATCACGCTTTGTTGGTGGACTTAAAACATACCAAGTATTAGGTGCTATGTTGATTTTCCCTTCTATTCCTATTGCGATTTGGTTTAGCGTACTTTATCACTACCATGAAGCGGGTATTCCAACTCAAGGCATTAAAAACTTTGCAATGGTATTTGTAGGTATTGTATTTGTAATTAACTCACTCGATTCGTTAGTGCGTTTATATACAGATAACCTAAACTTTACCGTAAAGCGTTTTGGCAAAATGAAATACATGATCGGAAATGTTGTCGCTTTATCGTTACTTACACTATTGTTTAAATTAGAATTTTTACAAATTCAGTGGGTAGGCGCATTGGTTATTGGATTGTTCTTTATCTGTGCTGGTTTTATCGGATACAGCAAGTTTAAAACAGTTACAAACATAGACAGCTCACCAAAAGCAAACGAAATTGATTACACAAAAATAGACACAGTACACTAGGGATTAATAATGAATAACAAACTAAAACAACTTGTAGTAGCACTACCATTTGCAGTTTTATCAACAACCGCAGCTGCTGATTGGTCAACAACAATCACTGCAGCGTCTGACTACACTTTTAATGGTGTAACACAAACTGATAGCGATCCTGCAATTCAAGGCAGCTTAGACTATGCCTTTGATAGCGGTGTTTACGCCGGTGCATGGGCTTCAAACGTAGATTTTGGTGACGAC
This sequence comes from Pseudoalteromonas sp. RB2-MNA-CIBAN-0110, assembly GCF_040309305.1. NCBI lineage: Bacteria > Pseudomonadati > Pseudomonadota > Gammaproteobacteria > Alteromonadales > Pseudoalteromonadaceae > Pseudoalteromonas > Pseudoalteromonas sp. RB2-MNA-CIBAN-0110. Next base: position 115,788 of record NZ_JBEOOQ010000001.1, read on the forward strand.
ACTGATTTTGAACTTGATGCTTACGTAGGTAAATATGTACAACTTGATGAGCAATTTAGCGTTGATTACGGTATCGCTTATTACACTTATCAAGGTAATAACAGCGATGGTAACTACGCTGAAGCTTACACTAAATTTGGTTATGCAAGTGAATACGGCCAAACTGAGCTTAACTTTTGGTACAGCTGGGATTACTTTGGTTACGATACAGGCCACGTTATTTCGATGATCGCTCACACTTATGAGCTAGCTCCTAATCATGCACTACGTGCAAGCTTTGATATTTCAAACTCACTTGATGGTGATAAGTTTGAGTGGGATCAAGCTAAGGGAGACAAATCGTATTATCACTACCGTCTAGCATATCAAACAAGCTACGAAGGTTTTGGTATTGAAGTAGCTGCTGAAAACACAAGCTTAGATTACGATTATGCTGATGAGCGTATTGTACTTGCTGTTTCACGCACATTTGATCTTTAATACAATAATTACTGATTAAACAAAAAATGCCACTCTACTTAGAGTGGCATTTTTATTTGTAAACTAACTAACTAACTAACTAACTAACTAACTAACTAACTAACTAACTAACTAACTAACAATATCCCAAGCACTTGTACCCGATGCTGAAAGGTTACTGGTGTTATTGCGTAATACTTTATTACCTACATTAGCTGATGACTCAGGTCGACTTACTAAATAACCCTGAACAGAACTCACACCCATTTTTTTAACAAGTTCAAACTGCCCTATTTCTTCAACGCCTTCAGCTACAATTTTAAGGCCAAGCTTTTGTCCAAGCTCACTAATTGTATTTAATATATCATTATATTTTTGGCTTTTATTAGCTTGAGCTATAAACGAGCGATCAATTTTAATAACATCTATTGGTAAATCCGCTAATGTACTTAAAGAACTAAAACCTGTACCAAAGTCATCAATAGCAATAGTGATACCCTCTTCTCTTAGCCTACTTAGCTCTTTAATAATTCTTGGACTGGCTTTAATGAATGTTGATTCTGTAATTTCAAGCATTAAAGACGTAGCGGGTAAACCGGTTTTTTTGAGCTTCTTCATTATCCAATCATAAATGTCACGGTGCTTTAATTGAATGCCCGAAACATTTACTGATATTTTTACTTTACGCATACCTGCATTGTGCCATGCAGCCATTTGCCTACATGATTCAAGCATAATCCAATCGCCAAGTTCTAATATTAAATTAGACTCCTCTGCTATTGGAATAAATTCTGAAGGGGGGATCATGCCCTCAACTGGGTGGTCCCATCGGGTAAGTGCTTCAAAATAATCAATCATACAATCTTCAACATGCACAATTGGCTGAAAAGATAAGTAAAAATCTTTACACGCGACTGCTAAACGCAGCTCTTCAAGTAAATAATGGTAACGGCGCATTTTGTTACCCATTTCTGGCGAGTAAACTTTAAATATTCCCTTACCATCACTTTTAGCTCTATACATAGCTACATCGGCTAATTGTAAAAGCGCTTGAGGCGTTGATGCACTTTCTGGGTAAGCCGCAATACCAATACTGGCACTAATTTTTACTATTTTATTGCCAAGCACAAAGTCTTTTTCAAGCTCACTTAGCACATGCTTAGCAATTTCAACGACTCTGTCGCTATCATCAAGTAATTCTATAAAAATGGAGAACTCATCCCCTCCTAACCTTGATAAGTTTTGCTCTAATTGGTTAGCACTATTTATGTTACTTAATTTATGGTGGCGTAATACATTCGCAAGTCGGCTAGCAACTTGAACTAATATTTCATCACCAAAACTGTGACCAAACGAGTCGTTTACTTGTTTAAAGCCATCAAGGTCTATAAACAGGAGCGCACACTTGAGATCTTCTTGATTAGCATGATTAATTTGTCTGTCGATATGTTCAATATATGCATGACGGTCAATTAATAACGTCAGTTTATCTTGGCATATACTGGTTTGAGTTTGTTTTACATAATTAGCCACATGCGTATTTAAACTATTTATTGATTGGCTTAAGCTGCTTACACCCAAAGGGTTCTCTGCCGATTTTACTTGCAAATTAAATGCAGTGAGTAAGCTATTGGCTTGAAGATTAAGCTCCGCTATTTGATTTTTATAATGACGCTTTCTACGCTCTCTGCGTAAGTACAGGCCAGAACCAAATATTAAGATACATAAAAGTAAAAAATTAATAGGTGATGCAAGTGTCATTATAATTAACTTACTTGAATCAGCAGCTACAAACTGGGTGTCAGTGGTTTTAATAAGCAAAAAGTCAGCAGTGGGCTGCTCAATTATATAGTGGCCATTTAAGATCGGATTATACCAAGGAGCCATATCAAGAGTGGTATTCGTTATTTCGAAATTTCGTATATCAATACTGGTACTAAATAAATTTATACGATTAATCTGATTCGTTAACTCTATGTTTATGCAAAAACAAAATAGAATTATGATTAGGAAAATAAAACCGAGCGGCTTAAGTTTACTCATAAAAAAAATCCATCTACTTTGCTTCTCCTATCAAACCTATTACCAAAAACGGATTATATCGCTTGCATTTAGTACTACGCAAGCATTGATATAATCCTAAGCCATTAGAATAACAAAAAATTGTAACAATAACGGATTAACTAATTATATTTGATATATAGTATAGGTGGGATTAACAAAAATAAACAAAAAGGTTCTAATTGTTTAAAATTTAATACATACCGTCAATAAGCTCTATAATTTTTTCTTCAGCGTCTATAAACTTATCCAATCCACCACCGGTGCGATAAGATGCTTGTGCTATTTTTTCATTCGTTTCAACGTCTTTAATCCAAATATTTGCGTATGCCATATAGAGCGCGATATCCCAACGCCAATTTGCTACGTAGTAAGCCACTGCATTACATCCTGTCGTATCTGCACCTGGTAATTCGGTCTGGTAGTCTTGGTGTTTCAATACATAATTGGCTGGAATTACCCGAGTTTCAACATCATGCTTTGCAAAACCTTTTTTCATTGCATCTATAACACCAGCTTTAACAGCCTTATGTTCAGCAATACATACTGTTTTAGGTATGTTTGTTTCAAATCGAGTAATGTCTTGCTTTGCAGCACAACCGGCCAAGGTGGCAACCATTGCTGCTGCAACTGTTATTTTTAACGTATTCATATTTATTCCTTTTTTATTTTTAATATTTAAAGCTGCCATGCATAGCTAACTTTTGTAAAAAATGTACGCTGATCTCGCTCAATATTTTTAAGAGAATCGTCTTGGTAACCTCTATCTGAGTAACCCAAATAAAACAGTGTTTGCGCATTAATTTTATATGAGTAAACAAGCTGGCTGCCATAGTCTTTATTAATTTGACTAACTTGGTAAAAGTAGGCGTTTTCGTCTCTATCAATGTCTTCAAATTGTAAAATTAATTTAAGAATTGAACGCATGCTAAATTTATAATGAAGTCTAAAATCGACCAAGTTAGCAGTAAAAACCCGCTTCCCTTGCGGGTTATCTAATTGACTGTAGTTATGCTTTACATCGAGCTGCCAGTGGTCGTTAATATCCCATATAACTTGTGTTTGAGCGTTAAACACATCACCAAGCTGTTCATTTGTATAGTCAATACGGCTTGCATATTCGGTATATAAGGTGAGCTTTAAATCTTTAGTCGGTTTGAACCCTGTGTAAATATAACCAATATTTTGATTGTAAAAATTGCCATTAAAGTTTTCATAACGGTGCACTAAACCAATTTCAAAAATAGATTGTTTTTGGCCTTTAAAGCTTAAAAAGCCTTCGTATTCTTCTTCAAGTAAGTCGCCGTTTTGCGCCCACGTTTTATCCCAGTCAGCTTCGTATGACCATGAGGTAAGTAAATCAGATTCATCTCTGTACCATGTTTGTCCGCCACCAAAGCCTACTTTTTCATAATCAACTTTAGCTTGATAACCTAAATCGGTGCGGTAGTCCTGCCCAATATTTTCATAAGATGCAAATAATTTGTAATCACGTTTATCGCGGGTAAGTTCCAGGGCATATGCTTCATCTGACTGAGTTTCAGATAAGTTATAATTTTGAATTAAAAATTCAGAGTTACGTGTATCAGCAGATGATACTTGATACAAAAGAGTATCCGATTGATTAAACCAGTAGCTACCATCCACTGATAATACAGTGTTGTGATAGTCATCACTTTCTCTGTGCGTGCTTGAAAGGCCAATAGTACCCTGCTGACCTAGGTCATATTGATAACGCCCTGCGGCCGCATTCGTTTTTTCGTTTAAGCTTGCAAAGCCAGAGCCCTGATTCGTTGGCAGTAAAATATTACTATTGTCGTCATCAGCGAGCATTAACGCATAACTATGATCACCCGTTTTACCCGTTAATTTTGCACCTAAAGTAGGCTCTGCAATTGTACGTGTATATAAAAGCTCAAATAAGCTGCTTTTAAAGTAAGAAGCTCCATCTAAAAAGAAAGGACGTTTTTCAGCATAATAAATAGAAAAGGTTGTATTTACATCGAGCTCTAAAGAGTCTGTTTCTACTTGCGAAAAATCTGGGTTGATAGTCGCATTTAAAACAGCGTCCTTGGTTAAACCCCAGCGCAAATCTAAGCCCACTTCGGTATCTATATCGCCATTATCCCAGTTACCCGGTAATTCAGATTTATTATCGTTACGAAGTGCTGTCAATGTAGGTGTTAATTGAATATTTTTACTCGATTCAATATCGCTAAAACCCACTAACTTATCAAACTGACAAAGGCTACATTTTATATTTCTATCAAATCCCATATTTGATAGCTGATATAAAACATCACGTTGGTAGTTTCTCATTACTGAAAAACCCCACGTTAGCTCTTTTTTATTTTCAGGAAAGCGCAGTGCCTTAAAAGGAATACGCATTTCAACAACGTAACCTTTCTCGTTAATTTGTCCCGCGCTATCCCAAATAGCATTCCATGAGGTATCTGAGCTCCATCCATCAGTATCGGTCATTCTTATATCGCCTTGTGCACCAAGGGGATTCACATGAAATTCATAACCACTGCGTTCATCATTAAATGTATCAATAACAAGAATGACTACGTCGTCTTCCCATAGCGTATCGCGGTCACGAAGTGATGCACGAATTTGTTCAGGGTTTGGATCCTCTGCAATGAAGGCAACATATAAGTTTGTGCCATCTTCGTAAATAAAGGCATCAGTTTTTACAGGAGGTGTGCCTTTTTCGTTAGGCTCATCTTGGTAGAGTAGAGGTATACGTGTCGCATTTTGCCAGTGCGCTTCATCCATAACACCATCAATAGTGATATTTGAATCAATACGAGATAAGGATACTTGCTGTTTACTAGCCGCTACATCAAGGCTTGAGAGTAATAAAACGAAACTTAAAAATAGGAAGGTAAATTTTTTTATTATAGTTATAAAGTACTGCATAAACATCCATTTAGACTGTAATTACTCATAGGGAGTAACTTAAGCTGGGGATTGTAATTTATCCAGGTACATTTGTTAATACTTTGAAATAAAAAATTAACTATTTAATGATAAAGGAGTAACTAATTGTTACGTATTATGTTTCGAGTAGTTTAAGTTTATCGTCTATGCCATTCCATACATCAGCGTCCTCTGGTGCAGGTTTAACCTCTGTAATGCGCGGCCAGACCAGTGCAAGTTCAGCATTCAATTCAGTAAACTCTTTTTGAGATTCTGGTAATTCATCTTCTTGGTATATAGCATCAGCTGAACACTCAGGGACACATAAACCACAATCGATACAATCAATCGGGCTAATTGCTAAAAAATTAGGGCCTTCAAAAAATGCATCTGCTGGGCACACTGATACGCAATCGGTGTACTTACATTTTATACAATTTTCGGTGACTACAAACGCCATACTATTTTAATACCTAAGATTTTAAACAACAGTTGTGGATCATACCCATCCACTCCAAAAATACAATAAATAAGTGCCATATCACCCTATTTTAACGTAAAATACGCGCCTTATGTTTGCACACCCGTTGTGCCCTGCATCCCCTTATTGTGAGCGGTAATAATACCCCGCTATGACACCTAAAAGAGATATAAATGATACGTTTAACCGAAATAAAGCTGCCACTTGATCATGACGAAGATGCAATTGGTCAAGCAATTGTAAATAAACTAAAAATCCAACCAGAACAATTGCACAGTTTTAATGTGTTTAAGCGTGGTTATGATGCACGTAAAAAATCAGCTATTTTACTGATTTATACACTCGATATAGAAGTTGATAACGAAGCCGAGCTACTCGCGGCATTTGAAAAAGACCAACATGTAAAAGTAGCGCCAGACACAAACTATAAATTTGTAGCCCAAGCCAGCGAAAATATAACAGAGCGCCCTGTTGTGATTGGTTTTGGCCCTTGTGGTTTATTTGCAGGCTTATTACTTGCTCAAATGGGCTTTAACCCCATTATATTAGAGCGCGGTAAAGAGGTACGTGAACGTACAAAAGACACGTTTGGCTTTTGGCGTAAACGCACACTTAATACCGAATCAAATGTACAATTTGGTGAAGGTGGCGCAGGTACATTCTCAGACGGTAAGTTATATAGCCAAGTAAAGGATCCAAAACATTACGGTCGTAAAGTCATTACTGAATTTGTAGAAGCAGGCGCACCCGATGAAATTTTATACGTAAGTAAGCCACACATTGGTACGTTTAAACTTGTCACCATGATTGAAAAAATGCGCGCTCGTATAATAGAACTAGGCGGCGAAATTCGCTTTAGCACACGTGTTGACGATATTCATTTAGACGACGGGCAAGTAACAGGTTTAACGCTTTCAAATGGCGAGCAACTAAACACTCGCCATGTTGTATTAGCCGTTGGTCACAGCGCACGTGACACGTTTGATATGATCCACAAAAAAGGGATTTATGTTGAAGCAAAGCCATTCTCAGTCGGTTTTAGAATCGAACATAAACAATCAATGATCGATGAATGTCGTTTTGGTACAAATGCAGGAAACCCAATTTTAGGCTCTGCCGATTATAAACTTGTTCATCATTGCGACAATGGCCGCACAGTTTACAGCTTTTGTATGTGCCCAGGCGGCACAGTAGTCGCTGCAACCTCTGAAAAGGGCCGCGTTGTTACCAACGGTATGAGCCAATATTCACGAAGTGAGCGCAACGCTAACAGCGCTATTGTGGTAGGCATATCACCAGAGCAAGATTTCCCAGGTAATCCACTTGCTGGAATAGACTTACAACGTAAACTTGAAGAGCAAGCGTATGAGCTTGGTGGTAGCAACTACGATGCACCAGCCCAGTTAATTGGCGACTTTTTGAAAGGTAAATCATCAGAAAACTTAGGTGAAGTACAACCCTCTTACACACCCGGTATTAAGTTAACTGACTTGAGTAAAGTGTTACCACAATTTGCTATTGATGCCCTTCGCGAAGCGATACCAGCGTTTAATAAACAAATTCGTGGCTTTTCAACTAACGACGGTTTACTAACCGGCGTTGAAACACGTACTTCGTCGCCTATTAGTATTAAGCGTGATAAAACATTCCAAAGTATTAACACCAAAGGGCTTTACCCTGCAGGTGAAGGCGCAGGCTACGCTGGCGGTATTTTATCAGCGGGTATTGATGGTATTAAAGCGGCTGAAGCGGTCGCACTGTCTATGTTAGAAAACGCTTAAACCTCTTTTTTAAGCTGTTTATCGAAAAGCCTCACTTTGTGAGGCTTTTTTGTGCTAAATGTATAGAAAATAATAACACCTTAAGCACCTCAATAATGATCAAAACATTTACCTTTTCGTTGCTTAGTGTATTGGCAATTTTTAACGCTAAAGCACAAGAACTAAAAACCATCGATGAAATTCACAGTGCATATAAAAATAATTCTATTAATGCACAGCAACTCACCCAAAATTATATAGACCGAATTAATAAACTTAATCCACACTATAATGCGGTTATTAGTTTAGAGCCTACAGCGATTGCTCAAGCTAAAACGTTAGATGAACTTGCCGTCAAAGGAACTTGGGCTGGGCCATTACATGGAATACCTGTACTTCTTAAAGATAATATAGAAACTAAAGGCACACTTCCCACAACGGCTGGCTCTTTAGCACTTAAAAATAACGTTACTGATAATGATGCTTTTGTTGTTAAACAACTGCGTAATGCGGGCGCTATAATTTTAGGCAAAGCTAATTTAAGTGAATGGGCAAATTTTCGTTCATCCTATTCATCTTCAGGCTGGAGTGCCGTAGGCGGACAAACACATAATGCGCACGATGTAACACGTAATCCATGTGGTTCTAGCGCAGGTTCTGCTGTTGCGGTAGCACTTAACTTTGCGCCTATAGCATTAGGGACTGAAACAGACGGTTCAATTACGTGCCCTGCCTCAGTAAATGGAGTTTATGCAATAAAACCGAGTATGGGCCAAGTATCACGCTCAGGTGTTGTGCCTCTTTCAAGTAGCCAAGATTCAGTAGGGCCGATGGCGCATTCACTTAAAGATTCGCTACTGGTTTTATCTGTTTTGCAAGGTGAGGACTCTCTTGATACGACAACTACAGGGTTTGAATTAAAAACAGGTAATCTAAAATCAAAATCATCACTTATTATTGGTGCGCTACCTAGCGATAAATTTACAATTGAAACGCAGCGCCTTTATGCCAAGCAGTTACAAGCATTAAAACAGGCTGGGCATACTGTTATTAATGTAGATATTACTGATAACTTAGATACGCTATTTGCTGATGAATACTATATTTTACTCTACGACTTTAAAGCCGAAATTAATCACTACCTCGCAAGCACTCCAACACAAGTGGCTGTTAAAAGCCTAAAAGCACTTATTAATTTTAATATTCAAAATAAAAAAACAGAAATGCCCCACTTTGAGCAAGATATCCTTGTTCAATCGCAGGCTATTGATTTAACTAACAAACAAAAATATCAGGAGACTAAAGAACGCTATCGCACTTTAGCAACGACAGCCATTGTTAATGTATATAAAAACAACAAGCTTGATATTGTTATAGCGCCTACAGTATCCCCCGCCTGGAAAACTGACTTAGTTAATGGTGATAATTTTAATGGAAGTAGTAGTTCGTTATCTGCTATTGCTGGCACAACGCACATAACCCTACCAGTCGGAAAAGTAAGTGGTTTACCGGTTGGTTTGTCCATAATAGCAAATAAAGAGGACGAGCAAGCGGCTTATTTATACGCAAATATTATTGATGAGGTGTTATCACCAGGCACAAAAAAACCTAAGTAAACTCAGGTTTTTTTAAACTAAACGGCGTTAACTATGACTTTTTAAGTGACAGTTTTTCGCCTTTTAAGCTTTTACGAACGCTTGAAATACGTGAGCGATTTACTGCTCTCGCTTCACCGGTTGCTTGTCCTGATAACTTGTTAGAACGTGTACGGCGTAAATGCGCTGGTTTTTTACCAATTTTATCAATTAGTACTTCACGGTTACTTACTTCATAACCTTCTAAATATACACGTTTGATTTTTTGGCCGATTAGCGTTTCAATTTCAAACAAAGTGTTTTCTTCTTCGCGGCTAACAAATGAGATTGCTTGGCCTTGGCGACCAGCACGACCTGTACGGCCAATACGGTGAACGTAATCTTCTGCAAGCCATGGTAAATCAATATTAATTACACGAGGTAAACCATCAATATCAATACCACGAGCAGCCACTTCTGTAGCCACTAATACGCGTACCTTGCCTTCTTTAAATTCACGTAAAGCACGACGACGGTTACCTTGAGATTTATCACCGTGGCAAACGCCTGCCGGAATACCATCAAGGTTAAGCTCTTTAACAAGCTCATCAGCTGTTTCTTTCATGTTTACGAAGACAAGCACTTGTTGCCAGTTTTTCTTACCAATCAATTCAGAAAGTAGCTCTTGCTTACGACGTTCTTCAACTGGGTAAACAACATGCTCAACGGTGCTTGCTGTACTGTTAGTTTGATCAACACGCACTATTTCAGCTTGTTTCAATACTTTAGATGCAAATTGTTTAATTGCTGCAGGGAATGTAGCAGAGAAAAGTAAAATCTGGCGCTCTTCTGCACAGCTTTTAATAACGTTTTGCATATCTTCAATAAAGCCCATATCAAGCATACGGTCAGCTTCGTCAAGAACAAGGTGCTTAACACTTGCAAGGCTTAAGTTACCTAAACGAATATGATCAAATAAACGACCTGGCGTTGCAACAACAATATCTACACCTTCTTTTAAAGCATTTGCTTGGCCGGCAGTGCTAACACCACCAAATAAGCTAACGACTTTAAGCGATGTATGCTTTGCAAAATCTCTAAAATTATTTGCAATTTGTTCTGCAAGTTCACGCGTTGGAGCAAGTACTAATGCATGAGGTGCATTAGTTGTGCTGAGTTCAGACTCAACCAATTTTTGGATGATAGGTAAAGCAAACGCGGCAGTTTTGCCGGTACCAGTTTGTGCACTGGCTAAAACGTCTTTACCTTTACGAACAGCAGGAATTGCTGCGCGCTGAATGGGCGTAAGGGTGTGATAGTTAAGTTCGTCCAACGCCTGGATGATTTCAGGAGCGAAACTAAAAGATTTAAAATTCATGCTGTATAACCTACGGCCACATTATCAAGGGTCGCAAATTATACAGTAAAAACGAGCTAACAGTTAGTCATAACTTATCTTTTAACGTGTTTAATCTACTTTATAGCGTTTAAATATTAAAGAGGTGTTAATACCACCAAACGCAAAGTTATTACTCATCACGTAATCGGTATTAATCTCACGCCCTTGATGCCTTATGTAATCAAGCTGAGCACATTCGTCATCAACGTTATCTAAATTAATTGTTGGTGCAAACCAGTTATCTGCCATCATATTAATGCTTGCCCATGCTTCTATTGCACCACAAGCACCTAATGTATGCCCCAAATAACTTTTTAACGAGCTAATAGGTTTGCTGCCCAATGCTTTAAACGTTGCGTGAGACTCGGCAATATCACCTTTATCTGTTGATGTACCATGAGCATTAACGTAACCAATTTTTTCTGGTTCTAAATTGGCATCTTGCAGTGCCATTTCTATCGCTAGTTGCATTGTTTTTGATGTTGGTTGAGTAACGTGCTGTCCATCAGAATTACAACCAAAACCAACCACCTCGGCTAATATTGTTGCTCCGCGCGCTTTTGCATGTTCGTATTCTTCTAAAATAAGTGTACCCGCGCCTTCGCCTATCACTAAGCCATCGCGATTTTTATCAAAAGGTCTTGGTGTTTGTTTTGGTGTTTCATTTTTTGTAGATGTTGCATAAAGCGTATCAAATACTGCAGCCTCTGTGATGCATAATTCCTCTGCTCCACCAGCCACCATTATTTTTTGTCGGCCAAACTTAATCGCTTCATAGGCGAAGCCTATTCCTTGAGATCCCGATGTACAAGCAGAGCTTGTTGTTATAACACGCCCTTTTAAACCAAAAAACACACCAACATTTACAGGGGCAGTATGCGCCATCATTTTAATGTAACTCGTGGCTGTTACACCTGACATCGACCCCGTTTCCATCATATTTGCAAAGGCGAGTAGTGGCTCAGTAGAGCCCGTAGATGAGCCATACGCTATGCCCGTAGAGCCATCTGTTAGACTGTCGTGTTCTAGTAGTTTGGCTTGTTCAAGTGCGCATTCAGTAGCACGAGTTGACATAAGTGACACTCGCCCCATTGAACGGATTTGTTTTCGTTTGTAATGACTTGGTCGCTCAAAGTGTTTAACTGGCGCGGCTAAACGAGTATTGAGGTCGTCAGCTATATCCCACTCTGGCATAGTAACAACCGCATTTTCGCCTTTAATTAAGGCTTGTTTGAATTCAGACCAATCATCACCCAATGCAGTGACCACCGACATCCCTGTTACAACAACGCGTTTAATCAAACCATGCCACCATTAACCGAAATCACTTGGCGTGTTATGTAAGCTGCATCATCAGACATTAAAAAAGCGACTGTTCCCGCAACTTCTTTAACGCTCCCCATGCGTTTAAGGGGTATCATTTTCATCATTTCATCAATAGGTAATTCATCAGTCATCGCGGTTTCTATTAAACCAGGTGCCACACAATTAACTGTGATTTTGCGTTTTGCCAATTCTAATGCAAGTGCTTTAGTGGCCCCAATAATACCGGCTTTTGCTGCACTATAATTTACTTGTCCTCGGTTACCTGCAATACCTGACACCGATGACATTGTAATTATTCGCCCACCTTTACGGCTTTGTACCATAGGCATTACAGTTGGGTGTACTACATTATAAAACCCATCAAGGCCTGTACGTATTACACAATCCCAGTCTTCCCCTTGCATAGCAGGAAATGCCATATCGTTAGTAATACCTGCATTACACACCACGCCATAATAAGCGCCATGCTGAGCTATATCTTCTATTATTTGTGCTTTGGCCTGCTCTCTGTCACATACATCAAATTGTAATAAACTGGTGGCTCTACCTAATGCATTAATTTCATCGCATGTTGCTTGAGCTTGCTCAACACCCGCTCTGCAATGTACGGCAATATCAAACCCTTGCTCAGCAAGTTTTAACGCAATAGCTTTACCAATACCACGGCTTGAACCCGTAACTAAAATTCTTTTTGTCATTGATTTTCTCTTATAAATTCCAACGGGTTTTCAGGCTGAAATACATTAATTTTTGCTTGGCAAAGTAGAGTTTCACACACGAGTATTTGGCATTCAAATACACTTAAACCTGACTCTTCTTGATATAGCTTTTTCACTTCAATAGTCAGCTTACTGCCGTTTTTAAAACACGGTTGATAAGTTTCATATTTTCGCGTGCCAATTAAAAAACCAATTTTTACAGGTTTATTTTCATCATTCGCTAACGCACCAGCGTAAGCGGCAATAGACTGCGCCATGTACTCAACACCAATATAGCTAGGTACGCCGTTAAATGCAGGACTAAAAAAAGGGCTTTGCTCAGAGATAGTAACGCCGCATTGAGCTTCATCTTCGCTGTGTGTTAAAAGGCTATCTATTAAAATCATAGGCGCATCATGCGGGACTACTTGCTCTATAGGGTAATTAGTCAACGTTAACTCCCAATATTAAGCTGGCATTATTACCGCCAAACGCAAATGAATTAGATAAGCAGTATTTAAGAGCGGGCTTAAACGCTTGTTTTATTATTTTTATATCAGCCAAATCACTGCCTTCTTTAATCGCGTTATACGGCAGCATATGTTGGCCGCTGTCTTTTAATAATAACCAACATATACCGGCTTCAATGGCGCCTGCAGCACCAAGTGTATGCCCTGTTAAATGCTTACTTGAGCTAAGCGGGGTATTGTTGCCAAACACGCGATTAATTGCAAGTGCTTCCATTTCGTCATTTTTTACAGTAGCCGTACCGTGAGCGTTAATATAATCAATATCACCACAGGATAATTTTGCGCTTTTTAGTGCTTTTTCCATTGAGGCTTGGGCGCCCATCCCATTAGGATCGGGGGCTGACATATGATGCGCATCTGAGCTTTCGCCACTGCCTAGTAACGTAACGCCGTTATTTGTTATTGGCTTATTATTAGTCATTACAAATAAAGCGGCCCCTTCACCAATATTAATGCCGTCTCTGGTGCTAGAAAAAGGCTGGCATAAACCCGAGCTTAAAGAAGCGAGCGAGTCAAAGCCATTAATTGTTAATTGGCACAAACTATCCGCACCACCACAAATTACCACATCGGCTAAATCAGCATTTAGCAAAGCTCGAGCGCTAATTAACGCTTTGCTACTCGACGTGCACGCAGTAGAAATACTGTAACAAGGCCCTAGAGCCCCTATTTTATGTGCAATGTAATGAGCGGGTGTTGCTAACTCTTGATCACTGTAACTAAAGTCATCAGGCCAGAGTTTTGTACTTTCATAGCTTTTACGTGCTCTTTCGCCATCATGAATACCTGATGTACTAGTACCCATTACAATTGCGATACGCGACTTATCAATATGCGAAAGTTTATCTAAGGTTGGCTTAATCTGCTCTAAAGCTAGATCAATAAATGTATTGATACGTTTATTATTTGATAAAGCAATAGACTGAACTTGCCCGACATACAGCGGGGTTTGCTCAGCACTTAAACTTTTATTTAAAGTTAATAAAGGAGTTGCAGGGTTATATTTATTTAAGCTTGTTGTGGTTGCATCTTGGCCTATGCCCATCGCACTCACAATGCCTAAATCATTCAGCCAATATGTCACTGTTCTACCTTTTTAAATGTTATTTGATACTGATGTAAAATATTGTTCAACGTTGTCGACTCATCACTATAGTCAATGGTAATAAATGTACCCTCATCGTTAAATACTTCCCGATTAGAGCCAACCTGCTCTATTAAAGCACCCTCTAACTGCTTTTGTAAAAATGCTACTGGCCAATGTACTAATGCAATATCCGCCAAGATATAATGAGGGTCTATCCCTTCTACCGCCAGCATATTTCGTGTTTTTACCGGGCCATTTAAAGGTTTTTCAAGCTCCATAATTGGAAAGCCTTGTACTGTCATTAACAATAACTTAATTGCACCTTTGTCATTTATAGCTAATTGGGCAAATACAGTATGTGTTTTTTGCTGATTCGTAATATACAAAACATGCTGCCAAGACTTATCAAACATTTGTGCTGGCACGCTATTAATATTTAATTGAATATTAGGTGATAGATACACTCTATTTTTAGATGCTGTAAAACTCGTACAGGCGCTCAATACAGCAAATATGAATACACTACACACCGCATACTTAATTAATTTTGACATAACTGAGCCAACACATTTAAACGGCGTTCACTTTGTGCAACAAATGGGTTATTTGTATCCCATGCGTAGCCCGCTAAAATAGCACTAATCATTTCTCGTACCTGAGTATTTTGCTCAGAGTAAAATATTACATCCTGAAAACGCGTATCGTACCATCCTGTTACAAATGTTCTAAAACAATCGACTCCAGCTTGTAATGGCTGTGCATAGTGAGCGTCAAAATCGACGACTTCGTTTTTTAAATAGCTATCAACAAGTGGGGCAATTAAATTTGCAGATTTGAGTGCAATTGTTACACCTGATGAAAATACCGGGTCTAAAAATTCCCCCGCATTACCCAATAAAGCAAAGTGCTTACCATATAACTTACTCACATTTGCCGAGTAGCCTTTTATATTTTTTGCTGGAGTTAATAACTCACGCTGTGCTAACAGTGTTTTTAAATAAGGGTCTTGCTCTATAAATTGATTTAGTAAATCGCTAGATTCATCATCATTAAAACGCTCTGACTGCGCCACAACCCCAATACTCGCAGTACCATCACTAAAGGGAATAAGCCAATACCACACGTCTGAATATTGTGGGTGTACGGTAATCAAAATTTTATTTCGATCGAAGCTTGTATCACTAATATTGTCTTTAAAGTGACTAAAATAAGCGCTTCGAACAGGAAAGTTAGAAGGAAGCTCTAAATCTAACAGTTTTGGTAATACACGCCCAAAGCCACTTGCGTCCAATACAAATCGGGCATTAACGCGATAAGCTTGCTGCTGCTCATTGTGTACCACTAATGATGCACCATTTGGCTCATCACAGTAGTCAACCAACGTGTGCTTATATCTGATTTCTACGCCTTGTCCTTGTGCTTTGTCTGCTAATAATTTGTCAAAGTCGGCTCTTTTCACTTGATACGTAGTGCCTGGGCCTTTAGTAAATTTTTCAGTGAAATTTATAGTTGTATTTTGCCCTGCCCGATGAAAAGCAGCGCCATCTTTAAACTGAAAACCTAAAGCCGCTGCATTGTTATGTAGTGTATCGATTAAGCCCGCGTCTTCTAAGTACGCCATACATTGCGGCAGTAAGCTTTCACCAATTGAAAAACGTGGAAACGCCTGCTGTTCAAGTACCAGTACCCGCCATCCCTTTTGAACTAAAAGACTACTAGCCAATGCACCAGAAGGCCCAGCGCCAATAACAACAACATCGTACTGCTCAAGGTTATTCAAATTATTGTTCCTTTTGAGGCTTTAAAACACTCAGCGGTGATAAAAAGTAAATAGCTAAAATCCCTACCATTACACTCAGCCCAAAGCTAAAAATAGCCGGTGTATCAGATGCACTCAACATGCCAAATACCCACATTGATGACGCAGCCGATAAGCTAATCGCTAACACATTTTTGGGCTCTAACTTATTTATTTGATAAAAAACGAGGTAATCAATTGCTAAGGCAATAACAAGTAACGCACCGAGTAAATTAAATAACGACAAGCTACCTTGAATCGCATTACATACCCAAAGCATGTTCAACACCACAACAGATAAAATGGTCACCTGCAGCAGCGCTATCTTAATCGTAAATCGCCAACTAAAAAGCAGCCAACTAATAAAACCCGCAAGCACTAGGCTTAATAGTAAATATTCACGGTAATCACTTAATAAAGCACTAATTTGTTTAGGTTTATTATAAAGGTAAATTCCATTGTTTTTTTCAACCTCATTAATTAGTTGATCAGATGAAATACCCGAAATAGACACCCACGTTATCGATTGTTCTGACTCAACAACCATTTGAGAAAGCAGTAATGGTTTAAATGTACTCGTGGCGAGTGTTTCATAAGTTAATAACGGTGCCTTTGTACTTACTAACGCTTGCCCTGTAACGCGCTCTGCAATATCCAAAGTCCCTTTGTTTTTAGCCTGTTCAAACAAGGCTTGGTTATCGCTCTGCTTTTGTAAACTAGGCAACCAATGGCTAATGCTATTATGTTTAAAATTAGGGTTTAGTTGGGTTAAGCGTTTTAAAAATTGTTCTTGTTTTTGTAAAAGCGCTTCGTCGCTATCTGCAAACATAAAAACAATTTGGCTATCCCATTGCCCAAGTAATAACAAATGCTTTTTTTCGTTTAGCATTAAATGTTCGGAGCTTGCATTTAATAGCTTTACATCGTCATTAAAACTAATAGGTTTTATTAAAAATAACGCACTTATAAGGACTAATAACGTAATGAGTATTGGTTTTTTTAAACTATTGCAGTATAAAAAAACCTTAATGAGCTTTTGACTCATCAATAAACTCGAAGGCGATAATGTGAGTGTAGATTGCCACAATGGCAAAACTAAAACTGTAAATAGCCAAGCACTCACTAAACCCGCAATAACAAACACGCCAACTTGAGATAATAACGTTAGTGGCGCACCTAGTAAGCAGCAATAACCCAACGTAGTCGTAATAAGAGACAGTAAAAGCGAAGATTGAGTCCCTTTGCTGTAGCCTTTTTCATGCTCTTTTTTGGCTAAGTCAGTCATACCATGAAATGCATAATCAATGGCAATACCAATCAAGGTAACTGCAAAAACAAGCGTTAATAAATGAATAGTCTTAAACAGCAACACCATAGCGATAGCGCCGCCAATAAGTGCACTCAGTACGGTAAAGCTTGCTAATAAAATACTGTTTAAACGCCTAAATACCCAAAATACCATAGCAATAAGGGCTAATAAGCTAATGCCACCAAACAGGCTCATCTCGTATTTAGCTTGTTTAGCATTTTCAGCCGTATGAAATAGCACACCAGAGTAAGTAATGCTTAAATCAGGGTAGGTTTTATTAAGTATATTGATCTGTTTAATTATCGCGCCAGCTAAATCAATTGATTTATTAACCCCTAAATTTTCAGGCGCTAAGTTTGCCAAAATGACACGGTATTCAACGCCTTTTAAACGTCGAGTTAAACGACCTTGTTCAAGCGTAAACAATTGACTTTGTTTTAAGTTATCTTCTATAAATGCCGCTAAGCTCAAACTTATATCTTTGCTTAAGGTAGCACTTACAAATGGGTTGCCTAACTGATTTAATTGCTCAAGGTAATAATGTTCAAACGTTGTTTTTTTGCTTAATGTTTGCTTGTAAGTATCACTTAATAACGCATGTTTGAAAGGTGAGAATGTTTGCGCTAAATCGTTAACGGACGGAAAGTTAAATGTGCTTTTAATTGCATTATCGTCAAGCCATTTTTGGAAATCATCAAATGCTTTATTTTTATTATTTCCTGCAAACGAGAACATAATACGGTTAGCATTTTGCTGAAAAAAAACATCTTCCGCATGTGCAATTTGGGAATGCGACTTTGGCAATAAGCTAAACATATCGGCGCTAAACGTTGGTTTAGACAGCCAAAAAGCTGCAGCAAAAAGTAAAATTAAACTGCTAAACCACCCTACAATAACGGTAATTCGTTTTGTCACTGCACTATTCCCTTAATTAACCACTGCATTATTTAAAAACATAATTTTATTTGGAATAAGTAAACTCAATTTTTGTGTTATTTCCTGAGTGCTCATTTAGTGTAATACTGCTCACTTGCTTAGCAGTTTCACATAAAATAAAATCACTAAATAATTGCTTTAGCATAGCTTCTTTTGGTATTAACTGTGTGCAACTGTCTTGCATTTTAGCAATGTCAAAACGTGTTTCCAGAGCACTCATATTTACGCTAAGTAAGTCACTCAGTAATCCTACAAATTGCTCGCTACCGGGTTGTGGTATTAACTCACCATTGGCATTTTGTGCAAGCACTTTGCCGTTTTCTATTATGAGCATACTCTCAACAGGCATTTTCACTTGCCAAATTAGCTTTTCGTCAATTAACGAAAAAACACCCGACGAAATAAAAGGCTTAGCAAATCCATTAAATTGCTTATATTGCTTAAACTCACCTTTAATAACTGCTGCATTTACTACAGAGCAAAACAGTAAAAAGCTAATGGCTATGCTCAATGTAAAACATTTTAAAAAATTCATTTAATCGCCTATAAAATAAAAATTTAATTCAAAACCGCTTTTAACTTATTAAATAAAATAGCGGGTGATTCAAATTGCATTTCTTTGGAGCTAACCTCAACCGCAACTTGCGTGGTTGAGGCTTTAGTAAGGCGCTTATTAGTTAGCGAGTCAGTGATTACGTAATCAATCCGTAGTCTATTCTCGTATTCTTTTAAATAAGCCGCTACTTTAATTTTTTGAGTAAATACTGCCGAGGCGACATACTTTATTTGCATATCAACAATAGGCCACGCGTAGCCCGATTCATGCATTTGTGGGTAATCATAATCAAATAAACGCAGTAACTCGCAGCGCGCTACTTCTAAGTAACGTGGGTAGTTACCATGCCATACAACATTCATTGGATCGCAGTCATGAAATGGAATTTCAATTTCTACAACATGCGTTAATAATGCACCTTTACTATTCATACAACGCCCAACGTTTAGTTTGAATATACCCTATTGTTTGCCTTAGCACGGCTTCCATTGGTCTATCCTCAGTGAGGTTTTCAAAGTAATCAGTTATATCGGTATACATGTTTTGCATATCTTGCGTTAAAGTCGAAAACTCAAGATCGCCTTGTTTTATACGCAATCTAACACCTTGAATACTTGCTAATAACGTACTTGCTAACACTTGTTCTGTTAGCTGTAAAATACGTAAACAATCGCGAGACGCAATAGTCCCCATACTCACTTTATCTTGATTATGACACTCTGTAGAGCGAGAAAAAACGCTGGCCGGCATGGTTAGCTTTAATGCTTCAGCAGTGTAAGCACTACAGCCAATTTGAACCGCTTTAAAACCATGATTAATATAACGGCGCTCTGGTGCACTATCAGACAAGTTTGAAGGTAACCCATTGTTGTACTTAGTATCAACCAAAGAAGCGATTTGTCTGTCTGCTAAATCAGCAAGGTTTGCAACGGCTGTTTTCATGCTATCCATTGCCATTGCAATGTGGCCTCCGTAAAAATGCCCGCCGTGTAATACATGCTCACCTTGGCCGTCAATTATTGGGTTATCGTTTGCTGAATTAAGCTCGTTTTCTATCATGTGCCTAAAAAACGGCAGACTGTCTTGCAGAACACCAATAACATGGGGTGCACAACGGATTGAATACCTATCTTGAAGTCTGTCTGCATTACGAGGGTGATCGTGATGGTTTAAATCGTCTCTTATCCAACGTGCAATTTGCTGCTGCCCAGGATGTGGCTTAACTGAAAATAATATCTCATCAAAATGATGGCTATTTCCTTTAAGCGCTAAGCTTGATAATGCAGTAATACGGCTCGCCAGTTTAGCTAAGTAATTAGCCCTATCAAACGCTAAACACGCTAATGCAGTCATTACCGCTGTGCCATTCATAACGGCAAGACCTTCTTTTGGCCTTAGTGTTAGTGGTTCTAAGCCAACTTCTTTCATAACTTCTGCACTGTTACGTACTTGGTCTTTGTAAAACACATCACGCTCACCTACCATCGCACCTGCAACGTAAGATAACGGTGTTAAATCGCCACTGGCACCTACGGACCCTTCTTGCGGGATCACAGGCACTATATCGTTATTTAAGTAATCTTTAAGTAGGTGCAGCATTTCCCAGCTAATACCAGAGTAGCCCTGTGAAAGTGATGTTAAGCGGGTCGCTAAAATTGCACGCCCTTGCACTTTATTAAATACATCCCCGAGTCCACAGCCGTGAAAGCGAGTTAAATGCAGAGGTAATTCATCAACTAAATCAAGGGGTACAGCCACCGTTACAGAATCACCGTAACCAGTAGTAACGCCGTAAATCACGCCATCTTCTTTTAAAAGTGTGTCTAAAAAACGCAAAGCGCTATTAATTTTAACGCTAAAAGTTTCACAGCTATTTAATTGCACTTGTGTTTCATTAAAGGCAACTCGAACAATATCTTCAATTGATAATCGCTGATTGCCAAAAAGCTGTATATTTTGTTCAGTCACACTTGTTCTCCATTGATTGATCGCGCACTACCTGCTGATCACTTTTCCAAAAATCGTAAAAATTAAACCACTGATAAGGATATAAAGCTGCGTAATAACTCAAACGCTGTGCATAGTCAGTAATAATAAGTGTTAGCGCCTGCTGTCGCTCTCGTCGAGGCATTTTTAATGATTGGCTGTAATGTTCAAATATCACTTGATACTTTTTGCTTTTTTTATCTTTTAAACAAAACAAAAAGTAAACAGGGCAATCAAGCAGCGCGGCTAATATAAAAGGCCCCTGTGAAAATGGGGCATTTTTGCCTAAAAATGGTACCTGTACCGACCGAGAAGCCGTTGTTGTGCTTGTTCTGTCGCCAACAATAACGATTATTTCTCCCTGCTCTACTTTTTCTTTTAGTAAAATAGCTAAGTCAGGCCCCATATCAGTCACTTGTATTAAATTAACCGACACATCTGAATTAATCTTTTTAAGCATTTTATTAAATTCAACAGCGTGATGGGTAAACACTAGTACATTTATTTTTTTACTGCTGCGGTGCTGGCTAAGTGCCCTGCACACTTCTAAATTCCCCAAGTGGGAACCTATAAAAATAGCCCCTTGGTTTTGCTCATCTAACTCAGCAAATAAATGCTCATTAGTGTATTTAATATCACGTTGGGTTATTCGCCCAAGCCAAGCATCAATTTTATCTAATGCGCTATCTGCAAAACTACAAAAGTGCGTTAATTGCATTTTAAACGTAACAGGTTGTTTGCGGCCTTGGTAAACATTAACTTGATCTAAAAACGCTTTAGATGCTACACGCGCTACTTTTCCTGTTAAAAAAAGATAAAAAACGACAGGAAACAAAACAATCCACAGCCCTTTTCTACCCAGTAATTTATGAGCAAATAACAGTATTTGAATACCTAAGAAATTACCGCGCTCTTGCATTTTAGACCAGTGTTTAGCGGCCATAACGCCTCTTTAATTTATGCCAAATTAACACAGGAGAGCGAATCAACATTCCAAAAAACAAGCGGGTGTGTAACCACGAAATACGCACGTTGTCGTGTAATGGCTGAAAATGAGAAAGCCCATTTTCGGGGTAAATTACTTGGCTAGGTAAAAATACAAAAGGCACATTGCGCCAATATAAACGCACTAAAATTTCGGGGTCAAAATCCATGCGTTTTCCAAGCGATACCTCATCAATTAGCTTTGTACTTTGCTCAAGTGGATACACTCTAAAGCCACACATCGAATCTACAATTGTAAAACTTAACGTTTCAATCCATACCCACACATGCGTTAAATAACGTGCTAAATAACGGTGTTTAGGCACTGAATCGTCATATATTGGGCAACAGCTTATAAGCGCTTTAGGCTGAGCGTTTGAAAGCGCTATTAGTTTTTTAATATCAGATAAGTCATGCTGCCCATCTGCATCAATCTGTATCGCATGCGAAAAACCTAGCTTATGTGCCTGCTTTAAGCCTGTTTGTACCGCGCCGCCTTTGCCTTGATTATCGTCGTGGGCAACTACACTCAACTGCGCGTGTTTTGCATCAAGCTTACTGAACACATTTTTAGCTTCGGCGTTGCTTGCGTCATCAACCATAATAATAGGAAGATTAAATGACGATAATTGGCTCAGTACATCATCAATAACCGTAACGTGATTATAATTTGGGATAACAATACAAAAGTTATTCATTTATCAGGCTATCAAAAACAACACGGCCAGATGCATGCTGTCCTTTGTTTGAATTATACGAAAAGGTATATTTATTCTCTGCTTTTTGCTCAAGCAATAATTCGATTGTTATACCTGGGGTAATCACTACCTGAAATTTTAATACTTCAACATTTTTAACAGGTTGCAGAACATTATAATATTTACAAATTGCAGCCACAGCCCAGTCTAATTGCACAACACCTGCGAGTATTGGGCCATCCGTAAAATGTCCTTTGAAATAATCTAAATCATGAGGAACTAGTAAGCTTAATTTATACTTTTGCTCTGCTTTTTCACAAGACAGTAAATCAGGCTGTGTTTTAGTCAACTTTTGCAAAAAGACTCTCCAATGCTTTTAAATTTAACTTTGCCTGTGAGTTGTATGGTAATTGCTCTACAAAACGCCACTTTTTAGGGATACAAATTCGCTCAAAGCGCGCTAATGCATGCGCTTTTAATAAATTATTTGTAGCTAACTTACCGTCACCATTAAAAAACATCTGCCCTTTATGCGTAAGCACAACAATAGCGCCTACAATTAATCGCTCACCAGGCAAGGCGATTACTTTAGCTTCACTTACCCACTCACTAGTACACAAATGTTGTTCTAGCTCATCTAAACTTAATCGCTTTTCTTCTAATTTTATAATTCGGTCGAATCGGCCTAATAGTCTAAATTGACCATTTTTAAGTACTTCGCCTCTATCATCTAAAGGGTAATTTTTGTCGCGAACGAGCGGTGAGTTTAAAATTAAACGCTGATCGTCCAAAGCCCGTACTTTAATACCCGAAAAAGGTTGCCAAAGGCTAACCTTTTCAAGTGAAGTAACTTGTCGATATGCAATACCACCGGTTTCGGTACTACCAAAAACTTGTGTAACTGGTTTATTTAATTGCGTAAACAACGATACAGCATCTTCGTTTAATAGCGGTCCACCTGATGAAAAAATCCATTGTAAATGAGACTTATCATCCACTAAAACATTATCAATACATAACCGTTTTAACTGCGCTGGGCTTGAAACAAACACTACTTTTTTAAATAACTTGAGCTTTGTAGCTATATGTTCTGGGTAATGCAATAGCTCTGTATTTACAACCTTTCCTGCACGTAATGGCCACAATAATCTAAACAATAAGCCGTATATATGCTGATGCGAAACACTCGCTATAAAAATAGGATTATCAATCAGTGCGTAGCTATTAATTAATGTACTTAATTCTTTATTTATTACCTGCCACGTTTTTACAATTGGCTTTGCTTTACCCGACGAGCCCGACGTGTAAAAAACAATTGTGCCTTCTTGAGGCCATTTAATTGTTTCAATAGATACAAAGTGAGGTTGATTGACTAAGGTTCCTATATCTAAAAAATCAGCCTCTAAATCGGCTACTAATTCAGACTCACCAATAAAAAAAGGTGTTTGTTTAAGCAAGGAGTTTAACGTTGCAGGTTGCCCATTAGGCGGCAAAATCACTGTGTTTCCGTGTAGTGCCAAAGCAAATAAGTACACGGCAAATTTGTAGGTGTCTGTGGTGTATAAAACAACCGATGATTTAGCATTTAACGTTGATAGCTTTGCTAAAACTTCGTTTATATCACTAACAAACTGACGCTCCGAAATATCATTATCAGTATGATTAAAACATGTTCTTATCGCATTACTTTGAAAAGCATTAAACACCGGCGTTCCTTTTTACTTTTTGTCTGACTAGCCACTCTATAGCAAACAATGTGCCCATAGCTAAGTAAGCAATAAAACCATTATAAAAAGCCCAGGTTTCTAGGCTACTAAAAATACTGGTGTACAGGGCAATGCCACCGTTTAATACAAAAAAAACACACCACACTAGCGTTACTTTTTTTGTATAAATTACACCGTTTTCATCAAGTGAGGGCTCAGTAATGCGCGCAAAGGTTTCAATAATAGAAGGCCCTTTATACAAAGAATACGCAAACACAACTAACATAACTAAATTAATGATTACAGGATACAAACGCAGCCCTAAGTTGCTATCCATTACCTTGGAAATCAAAATAGTAATCGCTGCTAAAAATGTAGCGGGCTTTAACCACGGCATTTTATCAAACAAGGCTCTGCTTAACCAAAGTCTAAGCCCGAGTAAAAATAGCAGTAATACTGTAATAATCTGACTATTAAAACGCGTAAGGCCTACGTACACAATAATAGGGTAGCAAGCCAAGCAAATCATAATTAACGTTGTTAAAACTGCTTTTAACATCGTATTAGTTAACTAACTTTTCTATTTCGGTGACTATGTCTTGCACTGTGCGCACAAGTTTAAAGGCATCAGGCTCAATTTTTTTACCTGTGATTTCTCTTAATTTCACAACTAAGTCAACTGCATCAATACTGTCTAAATCAAGATCTTGGTACAGGTTAGCCTCTAAGCTAATATCTTCTGGGTCTATTTCAAATTCGTTTTCTAAAATGCCGTGTAATACATCATAAATTTCAGCAGCGGTTTTCATCTTTCTTCCTACTTTTATATATTAAGAACGTGCTTGTTCAATAAATTTTGCTAAAGAATTAACTGAGGCAAAGTGCGCTTTAGTTTGATCAGAGTTTGCATCTATTTTCACATCAAATTGCTTCTTTATCGCAAGTCCAAGCTCTAATGCATCTATGCTGTCTAGCCCTAGGCCATCTACAAATAAAGCGTCATCATCTTGAATGTCAGCAGTGGTCATGTCTTCAAGGTCAAGGCTTGAGATAATCAGTTGTTTTATTTGTTCTTTTAATTCGCTCATATATTTTTTAGCTCTTGTGTAAAATAATGTTGTAAATCTTTAGTCAATTGGCGTGATTGCATCGCAGGCATATCGCTGTCGTACGTTGCACAATTAAACTGCTGGCTCGCAAGCCCCATTGTAAAATGCGCCTGATATGGCGCGACCTTATACCAAGGTGTGCCTTTGGTTAAAGTGTTTGGCTTCATTTTAATTAAAAAAGTAGTAATGGGCGCATGACATCTAATTGCAATATTTGCAGCGCCTCGTTTAAACTTTAATGTTTTGTGAGGCTCTGTCCGTGTCCCTTCAGGAAATACAATTAAGTTATTACCCTTTTGCAAACTGCGCTCGCACTCTCGTAATAGCTCCTGCGGATCGTCATTACTTATATAGCCGGTGCTTTTAATAACGCCGCGCATAAAAGGATTTTTAAATAAATGTGCCTTTACTACGCAATCTGCATTTTTTACTACCGAAATTAAAACAACAACATCAATTAAAGAAGGATGGTTTGCTAATATCAGTTGCCCTTTTAAGCCTTCAATTTTTGCTTTATCGTTAATATGAAATCGAATAACGCCCGTTACATGCATTAAACTAACAAACAATTTGAAGCTGTAATGTACTGTTTTTCGAGCCTTAATCTTTTGTTTAACTGAGTCACTTTGAAATAGGCGCTGAGCAGGAAAAACAATAAAGGCTAATACTAAACCACCCATTCCAAAAACTGAAAAGCAAAATGCAGTAGCAATAATCCGCCAAATCAACCCACATAGCCTTTGTATATTTTTAAGCATGGTATGTAAGCTGCCAGTCGTGCTCAAGCGTGTTATGAACAAGTAATGTATTGCTTCGCTCATACAAAGCTTTAGCGCATTGAATACTCATTGGTAAGTCGCTTTTTTCCATGCCCGTATTAAATACTTTGTTTAAACTAAAATGGGGTTCGCCTTTTTGCGGCGCTCTTATTATTAAACCAATAGAGTGTGCTATTTGCTGTTCATCGGCGTACTGAGCGTAAATATCGGGGAGAGTCTCATCGGTATGAACTATTAACATGTGTTGCTGATCGTTATCAGCAAGTCTTACAAAGCCATCTACGAGTGCATAAATAAAGCTTTCGGCTCCTGCAGCAATAGCATTTGTAGCACTTGTATTACCCTGTATTATCCCAAAAAGTCCCGATGCGGCATTATGCACACTTAACCCAAAACCAGTGGGCGACAGTGGCTGATCATTTACTACATCAATAAGTAAGTTAGACGTTTTGTGAAAATCACCGTGGCGAGAAGAAAAAACACTCGGTAAATTAACATAGTTACCTTGAGTGCTTACTTGATGAGCACTAAAGAGTGCCATTTTAATAAAGGAAGTCATTCGGCGTCGCTGCATAGCAGGCACCCAACTAAGATTTAATACGGAGGAATCAAACCAATTACTCTCTTTTATTTGTCGCTGTTCGGGCTTTATCCATATAGCGAGTTCTTCAACAACAAATTTCACAGCTCTGCATATTTTATAAGATATAAGGGAAGGAATTTTACCGATTTTAGCAATAGAAGTAAATAATCATTAACAAAAAGCACTGAACTAACACTTTGTTCAGTGCTTGCTCATATTGCTAGGAAAGGAGGGCTATATCGTCCTGCTTTATACACTTAGCTGTGCCGCCAACAACATCGTTGTTATTTAACTCATTAATTAACACTTCGCCTTGGGCTTGCTGCTCATCACTAAGCGGTAAATACGGTAATCTAAATACTGGGTTTACTGCGCCAGTCATCATCAATGCGGTATTAATAGCAATCGGGTTTGGTTCACAGAACAACCAGTTCATCAATGGTTGTAACGACGCATTTAGCTCGCTACTTGGCGTATCCATTAACTGACGGAACAAACCAGGTATAAGGTTAGAAGTAACCGAAATAACACCGTGCGCTTTATGTGTGTGGCGCGCATCATGACTTTCGTCATCGTTACCCGACCAACATGCAATACCTTGTTGTTCATAATGGGCAATACGTTCATTACCGCCACACTCTTTTACACCAATAAAATATTCATGTTTAGCGAGTGGCTCAATAATATCAGGTGTTAGGTCTTGACCTGTTCGCCCTGCTACGTTGTAAATAAAGGCAGGTCCAATATCTAACACGCGTTTAAAGTGCTCTTTAACACCCGCAATAGACGTACGTCCGTAGTATGGATTAATTTGCAGTGCTGCATCCATACCGCTGGCAAAGCCATATTTAGTTGCTTTAATCGCTTCACGGGTGTTGTTACTACCGGTATTACCAACAATAACCAGTTTGTCACCATACTTGTTTGCACTGTGCGCTATAAGCATTAAATGCTCTTCCCAGTTCATTAACTGGCCTTCGCCTGTTGTGCCACCAACTACAATGCCGTCAACGCCTGCTGCAATTTGTATTTCTACGAGTTCATCGTACTTTGCTAGGTCTATTTCACCGTTTGCTAAGTATGGCGTTTTAATAGCTGTAATAAGGCTTGCTTGTTTAATTTGGTCTAGGGTGCGCATAAAAAATCATTATTTATAAAACTTGCGCTATTTGTAACATAATTGCCGGTACTTTTGGAGGTGTAAGCCCACATTTAATTATAAAATCTCTTGTGTTATTAAGTTTGGTAATACAAAATGAACAACTGTATATATGAACAGTATTTTATTTTTAACGATACCAGAGGCTTTATGCGTTTATCTGACTACTTAGCAACTCATTTTTATAACACCGATGAACTGTGCCAAGCATTAAATATAGATGCAGATACACTTTTAGCTTGGCAAGAGCGAAGTGTTTTCCCAAAACCAAGTTACTGTATTAAAAGTCAACTTAGCTGCAGCTCATATTCAGGTTTGTATGAATGCGAAGAGTATGACGACTATTACCCGCGCGGCTGTGTTAATTGGGGTCAAGGTCTTTTAAAACAAAAAATAGAATCATCAAGCCATGCTTTTAATTATTTTGCACAGCAATATACTGCAAGCCTAACTAAACTCGCTCAGCAAGGGTTTACGTTTAGCGAAGAGCTATTTGGCTGCGAAATAGACGAGCACTTGCAGCAAATTTGGCAACAGTTTTTATGCAGTAAGTACGGCGTGCTTACTCAAAATGGATTAATAGACGAAATAGTCTCGGTAGATATTGGCAGGCTATTAGTTGACGACATTACAGAACTGCGCAGTAAAGCGAGCTTAAACCAAGAAGAAAGAGCGCTACTGCACCCCGCCATGAAGCTTTTAAACAAAGCATTAGGGCATGGCGCCGATCATGAAAAACAACACACATTACGCACCCGCTATATAGATGCACTTATTTTAAAATACGACTTATCTATAAAATAGCTTTGCAATAGTTTGATTATTTATTATTTTAGGATTATTTTACGAAAAACAAGATCTGTTAACTTAATTGTTACGTAAAACATGATTTAAAGGCACTGACTCAATGACAATCAAAACAAAAATAAGTGTAATTTCTGCTGTAATCACTATCCTGTCTTTTAATACGCTAGCTAAAGCTAACCACGGAATAGTAAATGACGACATAATAAAAATACAGCGTGCAGCGCTTGCTAAAAACACTGCGAATAAAGGTTTTGGCCCACAATCTCCACGCAATATTGATAATTATAAAGGCAAAAACACCGTAGTTTTCTCTCATGCCCCAACTTCATCAAATATGAACTTATGTAATATACACTTTCATAAAAATGCTGAACATGCCGGTGGCGAGTTTAGTAAATATGCCGGAAATGGTAATGGAAAAGGCTTTAAAAGTGGCTACTTATATTCAGGCTCTTTAACTAAAAGTGAAAGTAAACCAGCAAAAATTGAAATTTGTCCGAGCGATCACGGCGCGCTTTTAGTTGGCGATACCATTGAGGTTCATAACGTTCATACGTCAGCAATTGTAAAACCAGGCCCTACCTTGGGTAGCTGTTTAAGCGATTCGATTAAAAATCCGCAACTACGTGTTGAAGCTCAAGTATATGTATTAGTAAACGATGCTAACGCACTTGATTTTGCTCAAATAAGCTCCGTGTCATCTGTTAATGGTTACTATCAAGCTATTGCTACACCTACAAATACGGGTAAATCGGTTGTTTATAGCGGTTCAACTACTGGTCCTAGTTACAACGAAGCAGGCTCTCCTTTTCAAGTAACATGGTCAGTTAAACCAAAAGTAGCAAAGGTTGATATAAACAGTGTTGGCAAATGGTGTGAAAGTAACACCTTTAACGAAGATCACGCTCACGGCGTACGAAATCTCGTAATAAATCCTGCACTACTCTCTAAAATCAAATAATTAAAATTTAGCCAAATAAAAACAACCCACTAATTAGTGGGTTGTTTTATTATGACCGTTAAAATGAGTACTTCGCTTAATGGGATAAAAATGTCACATTAAATGTATTTAAATCTTCATATGTAATACATGTTTGCTCATTGGTATTAAGCTCAACAACACCACAGTAAGAACCAGTTATAAACACTTGCCCTGCTTTTAAGTTAATTCCCTTTGCTGATAAGTAATTAACTGCCCAATAAAGTGGAAGCTGCGCAAGCTCTGCAGGATGCACACCCGCTAGGTTTAACTCCAGCTCAGTTTGCTTAACGTTAATATTTACAGTACTTGCGTTATACGCTTTGGCTTTATCTATTTGTGGGCCTAAATACACGCCTTGATTAGATAGGCCATCGGCCAGCTTTTCAATGTGCGTGTTTGGAGTGTCTTCATCAAACCTTTTTTGGATAAGCTCAAGTGCCAAGTGGGCGCTGGCAAATGCAGTATCCACGTCTTCATTTGTATAGGTCTTATTACTTGGTAAATCGCTTTGCAAAATAAATGCAATTTCTGGTTCAACAAGCGCTTTATTGTTTGTTGTATACAGTGGGCAATTTTCAGCTTGTTTTATAGGTGCATGTAAAAGAGGCGCTAATATAATTGAGCCATTATCTAAAGGCAGCATACACTTCCAGCCATATACCGTTTGATCATTTAAGTAAATCATCAACTTTTGTACTTCTATTGCATCGTCAGTCGAGTCTAGTACTAACTCTTTAGGAAAATTTGAACGTGCTGGGTTTTCTTCTCTTTGTGCTAATAAGTGAGTAGCAATTAGTTTTAGCTGTATTGAGTTGTTCACATAAATCTCTTTAAAATACGTTACTGGTTAAGCAGTAAATAGGAAGGGTTATATTATTAATGTATTAGCTTAGGCATTAGAACATCATGTTAAATGCCTATAATTAAAATTGTATTTAAAACAAAGCGTGGTAATTATTTAAGTATCAATAGATTTAAGCGAACGTAAAAATAGCCCTAAGCCGCCAAACGCTAAAATTATAATAACAATCAAATCAAACGACGTCATAGTTCGCATACTAAATCGCACACTCGATATAACGCCAAATATGAGTGCGGTTAACGAACCTAGAGATAGCACCCAGCCTAAAATATTTTTAGAATTGTAAAAAATCAGACCCACACCAAAAATAAATGGGATCATAACCATGCCGCCTGTAACGCCAAAGCCACCTAAAGCATTAACACTATAAATGCGAGAACTTAGTCCAAAATTAGAAGTCACCGAAATTGCGTTTAGCAGCATATAAAAGCCACCGCACATCATAATCAAACCAATAAAAAAATGCCCAATACCACCAGAGCTTCCACCCGCACCTTTCATTATTAATTATTCCTTTTATATTTTTAACTTAATCGTTTTAAATGGTAATTGCTCGGCTATTAACATTGACCGCAGTCTACATAATCAATCAGTGCACACGCGAAGACACTTATCGCGTAATTACATGCCAAATAACATAAAACCAAGATAAAAAACCGTGCAAAATTGCCCATAACACAGACTCATTAGCACTCCATGAAATAGCAATTGCTAGGGCTGTACCAAAAGAGACTCCATATTTTACTATTTCATTTCTTGAGTTTCTCATTAATTATATTCCTAATTTTTAACTTATTAGCTGCTTGATTTGCTTACTAAAACTGAAAGCTCTTTACCATCAATATTGATACTTGCTTCTTTGCCTAGTTCAACAACTAAAGAGGGTGCCATATGTTTTCCACCTAGCTTCAGGTCAGTTGCTAAACTAACAGTAGAATCATCAATTGGCGTTACTGTAAGAGCAAAACTATACGAATTATCAACTGAAATTGATGCCTCTTCATTTGAATTTACAACTAAATTAGTTGAGCCAATTAGGTTTTTATTATCATAAAATTTGGCATTCACTACAAAACTATCATTAGCTTGTGCAAATGAAGCAAAGCCTAACAACGCTACTATTGCGATTAATTTTTTCATTATTATTTCCATATAAATTGATACAGCTTAAAGCTATTAAAGCTTTATTGGCTGTGATTCTTCAGCTAGCAATTTACCAACTAATGATTAAAAAACTTATGTTTTAGCTCTGATGAAGTAACCAACACCCAGTGAACTAATATAGAACAACACTCCAAATACACTAATATCAATGAGTAGCTTTAGAATGTCAAAAGTATCTGTAAACACAAGATACTCAAAAGCAAATAAGTGAAATATAACTTTTGATCCGAAATACGCAGTTAATAAAGGGATTACAAAAATAAGAACAGATTGATTTGATTTATTAATTTCCATACCCAAGTCTCCATCATTGGTTTAATTAACTCAGCTGTAAAAATATAATACACAAAAAATATATAAATAGTTTGCTATTTTAAGCCTCATACTGAGTACCACTCGGGCTATTTACGGCTGACTAAAATGCCATATTATATTTCTATAATTTACACCAGAGAACTTTAATGTAAACAACAAATTAAATAGGCTATTTATCAGAGTGGGTTGTGATACCAAAACGACTTTTAATAGTGTTATGAACCTCTTTTGATTTCGACGCACTGTGCATTAACAAAAAAGAGTCCTAATAGGTTTCATTGGTATATTGGGGAAGTAGAGTATTTAGGCAGGTTGGAGTGTAAGAATAAAAGGTGATGTAAGTTAACAGCACCTATTTGAGTATTTACTTGGTTATATGTAATTTAGCTAAGTAGTTTAATACATACCATAATAGGCACTATAAAAAGAATTTAACCAATTGATTTATATACATCAATACTACTATTGGTTAAAAGCCCAGTAACTTGCGTACCAAACGCTTTAAAGTGTGGCTCGTTTTTATGCGCTTCAAAGTGCTCGTCAGACGCCCACTGTTCACTAACTACATAGTCGGTATGTTCATCATCACTTTTTACTGATAATTCATAACGTAAGCACCCTACTTCTTGGCGCGATGACTTTTGTAAGTTTTCAAGTGCTGTAAGCATTACATCTGCATCAATATTTTTGCACGACAGTGCAGCTATAACCGTTAACATGTGTATTCCTTTTTAAAAGTTAAGGTGTAGATAATCTACACCTTAAAATATTTAGTTTAACTTTGCATTTGGGGTACGTTTACTGATCCCACTGCGGCGCAAATTCTGGTGTTGCTTGGCGGTCGCCGCAATCAAGACCATCAATGCGGGCTATGTCTTCATCATCTAATTTAACGTGGTCGTTAAAGTTATCTTCTAAGTTTTTACGCTTAGTTGATGATGGAATTGTCGTCATGCCGTTGGCGTTAACCCATGCTAAAACAACTTGTGCTGGACTTGCATCGTGCTTTTTAGCAATGTCGATAATGGTTTGATCTTTTAGTACTTTACCTACTACAAATGGCATGTATGCTGTTACATGAATGTCGTGCTGAGCACAAAATGCGCGTAATTTAGTATTAGTTAAATATGGGTGCACCTCAACCTGATTGGTAAATATTTCACGCGAGTCAAGCGTTTGCATTGCTTCATTTAAGTTTGCAATGGTGAAGTTTGATACACCAATGTGCTTAGTTAAACCAAGCTGCTTCGCTTTCAGTAATTCAGTGAGGTATTCACTCATTGGCTCGTCGTTAGCAGGCGATGGCCAATGAATTAGCAGTAAGTCGACCGAATCAACTTGTAGCTTTTCAAGTGACTTTTTAACGCTTGGGATAAAGTCGCTTTTATTTAATTTGTTATTCCACACTTTGGTGGTTAAGAATATTTCACTGCGCGGAATATTACTATCTTTTATAGCTTGGCCTACTTGCTCTTCGTTGCCATAAATTTGTGCAGTATCAATATGGCGAAACCCAACTTCGAGTGCCATTTTTACTGAGTTATAGGCAGTGTCGCCCTCTAAGCGGAATGTTCCCATACCTAGTTCTGGCATTTCTATTACACGTTTTGTCATGGTTTATCCTTATAAAATAATCGGTTTGAAATACAAACTTCACTGAAGTTTTACGAAATACACCTTTTACTTCTTATTACGACTGTCACTTAAAAATCTATGACCTCATAACAGGTATGAGGTCATTAATTTTAGTTTCAAGGTTAACAGCTAAGGCTTTATGCTTGCTGAATTTCACGTTTATCAAGCATACCGCTGTAGCGTGTAACACCAAGTGCTAAAACAGAGATAACGGCGCCTATCCATGCTGTATCTTGCAGGGTCATGTTCTCTACTACGCTACCACCAATAATTGAGCCAAGTGCAATACCAATATTAAATGCGGCTATGTTTAAACCTGATGCAACATCTACCGCATTGGGCGTGTGCTTTTGTGCTTGCTTTACTACATAAAGTTGCAAGCCTGGCACATTACCAAAAGCAAATGCGCCCCAGACTAAAATAGTAAGTACAGCAGCAATTTTTGATTCCATCGTAAAAGTAAATATCAGTAAAATAATACTCAAAGCGCTGAATATAATGCTCAGTGCGCTAATTGGGCCGCGTTTGTCGGCCAACTTTCCACCCCAAATATTACCTATCGCTACCGATACACCGTAAACAAGCATTATTAAAGCAATAGCCGAAGGCGCAAAACCTGTTTGTTGCTCTAAAATAGGTGCTAAATAAGTAAACGCTGTAAACGTGCCGCCGTAGCCCAATATCGTCATTAAATATACGAGTAATAAACGCGGTTTCACAATTACTTGTAGTTGTTCTTTAAACGTGGCTGGTATTGATTGTTTTAAGTTTTTTGGCACTAAAATAGAGCTGCCGATTAATGCAATTAAACCTAATACCGACACAACTAAAAACGTTGCACGCCAACCAAAGTGTTGTCCAATCCATGTACCTAATGGCACACCGGTTACTAGTGCTACAGTAAGCCCGGTAAACATAATGGCAATTGCACTGGCTTCTTTGTCTTTGCTTACTAGACTTGTGGCAATCATCGATCCGATTGAAAAAAACACACCATGGGCAAGCCCCGTTAAAATGCGCGCAAGTATTAATGTTTCGTAACTTGGCGCTTGCCAAGCCAATAAGTTGCCCAATACAAACAAGCCCATTAAGCTTATTAAGACCACTTTACGATTCCAACGACCCGTTAAAGCTGTTAGCACCGGTGCACCAATAGCAACGCCAACCGCATATAAACTTACAAGCAAACCCGCTGAAGGTAGGCTTACGCCTAAGTCGTTTGCAATGGTGGGTACTAATCCCACTATTACAAACTCAGTTGTTCCTATTGCAAATGCGCTTAAGGTAAGCGCCCACAAAGCCAATGGCATAGTTATATCCTCATTAATATTTGAAAAATGTAGTTTGGCTAAAATATCGTTTGCAAAAAATAGCATTAGTGACAAAATACTTTTGTTAATAATGCAAAGATGGTGTTGGTATATTTATGGCTGTTCATTCAAAAACTGAAGATTTAGAAACATTTATAACGGTAGTAGATTGCGGAAGCTTTTCGGGGGCAGCTAATTTGCTCGATCAACAAGTGGCTAAAGTGTCGCGAGCTGTATCACGCCTTGAAAATACACTGCAATGCACT
Organism: Pseudoalteromonas sp. RB2-MNA-CIBAN-0110; assembly: GCF_040309305.1. Lineage (NCBI taxonomy): Bacteria > Pseudomonadati > Pseudomonadota > Gammaproteobacteria > Alteromonadales > Pseudoalteromonadaceae > Pseudoalteromonas > Pseudoalteromonas sp. RB2-MNA-CIBAN-0110. The sequence goes on from NZ_JBEOOQ010000001.1 coordinate 151,029, forward strand.
TTACTAAACAGGACAACACGCCGATTAGAACTTACCGAAGAGGGCCATACTTTTATAAAATATGCGCGCGAAGGGTTAAATACGCTTTATACCGGTGAAGAAGCCATAAAGCTTTTAAAACAAGCGCCAAGTGGCAAGCTGCGAATAGATGCTGCAAGCCCTTTTGTATTGCACCAACTTACGCCTTTAATTGGCGAATTTGCTAAGCAATACCCTCACATAACGCTTGATATAACCTCACACGACAGCATTATTGATTTACTTGAACATAAAACCGATTTAGCCATACGCATTGGTGATTTAAAAGACTCAAATTTACATGCTCGTAAACTCGGCAGCAGTCAGTTACGTATTGTAGCCAGCCCAGAATATATAAAAAACAACGCAGCAATTACACAAATAGATGACTTACAAAACCATAAGTTAATTGGTTTTAGTGACTCCCCTAAATTAAACACTTGGCCGTTAGTAAAGCCCGCTTTATTTACGTTTTCGCTTAGCGCAAGCAGCGGCGAAACAGTGCGCCAGCTGTGCATTGCAAACCAAGGTGTGGCGTTACTTTCTCACTTTATGATTGGCAATGACTTAAAAACAGGTAAATTAGTTGAAGTGTTACCCAGTGCAGTTAGCTCTCCTAATAACCGAGAGGTTGTACAAGCCGTGTATTATAAAAACAGTGCGGTATCGTCTCGAATTGTGGCTTTTTTAGACTTTATAAAGCCACGACTAAGCTTATAACTATATTAAAAAGCAAGTTAAATTATGCTTGGTTATTAAAAAGCAAACCTGAATTTTTATTATCTGAAGATGATGAAAACATTGAATCCATTAAAGTAGATACATTTTTTCGCACTGTTAATTGTATCGACGATAGCTCACTATCGAGTTGCTTTTTAAGTTCGCTTAGCTCTTCTACCGCTTCCCCTGTGGGCGTATCAGAACTATTGGTCATTTCTCTTATTTTACTCTGTAAATCTTTAATTGACTCGATCGCTTTGTTCATTTGAACTGCTGAATTGTCACTCGAATTTTCTGTTTCGCTGCTAATGATAGACTTTGCGTCTTCAGTAGCTGCAGTAGAGCTCGTAGTTTTTTCGGCGTCTTTATTTAAAGAAGAGTCTGCTTTAGCCTCTGGACTTTTACTAGGATCATCCGTTTTTACAGTGTTTTTATTTAAATTACTTAGATTCGAATAGCTATTGTCATTGTATAACTGTGAAGAAAGAGTTCCAAAATTCATTTTTGCCTCATGTGTCTAAAAATTGACGACTTTATTTTTATAATTAGAAGCAATTATCATTCCAAATATGGTAACAAATTGACCATCCTTATTTTAAACGGGAACAGGACTTATAAGTCGCCACGGGGTATTATTTTGCTTAATTTAAAATGCGAGGAAAGCTATACTTTTAAAATACGCCTGCGAAAGGCTAAATATTTTATGCACAGATGAAAACGCCATAAAGCTTTAAAACAAGCGCCAAATGGTAAGCAGCTAATAGATTCGGCAAACCCTTTTGTATTGCATCAACTTACGCCTTTAATTGGTGAATTCGCTAAGTAATACCCTCACATAACGCTTGATATAACCTCATACGGCAGTACTATTAATTTACTCGAGCATAAAACAGACTTAGCCATACGTATTGGTGATTTATAAGATTCGAACTTACATGCTCGTAAACTTGGCCGTTATTAAAACTCATTTCATTTACGTTTTCGCTTAGCGCAAGCAGCGGCGAAACAGTGCGGTATCATCGCGAATTGTGGCTTTTTTAGATTTCATAAAGCTTAGGCTTAGTTTATAAGCTCTGTATATTAATATTGATATGCTTATTAAATGTTTTAACCGATTTTTTGACGCTTTTTAATAATCAAAAAGTATAAATAATAAAAGTAGTAATTAAAGGTATTAATTAAAATGGATTCTTTAACGCAGGTAGCATTAGGTAGTGCTGTAGGTTATGCGGTATTAGGCAATAAAATAGGTCGAAAAGCCGTTTTATGGGGAGCAATTTTAGGCACGCTCCCTGATTTAGATGTATTTTTGCCATATGGCGGATCTGTAGAAGCATTTACTTATCACCGTGGCTTTAGCCATTCGTTATTAATACATTTATTAATTAGCCCGCTCATTGTATGGCTAATATTAAAAGTACACGCGGGAATGCAAATTTATAAAGTGCGCTGGTTTTGGCTAGTATTTTTAAGTTTATCTACACATGCCCTATTAGACAGCCTAACGGTATACGGTACACAACTACTCTGGCCTTTTACTGAGTACCCCTTTGCGGTTTCTAGTGTGTTTATTATTGACCCCGCTTACACGCTTCCTTTATTAATTGGCGTAATATGTACGCTAATACCCAAAATAAAAGCAGCAATGGCTTATCGTATAAATGCAGCAGCCTTAGTTTTAAGTAGTCTATATTTATTTTGCGCTTTAATTTTAAAAGTAAATATTGATGACAAAGTAAAAACGGCTCTCAACAACAGGCAAATACCAGTCAATGCGTATGTTAGTACGCCTGCTCCGCTAACTACTTTGCTGTGGCGTATTGTTGTGATGTCTGACGGACAATACTACGAAGGTTATGCATCAGTATTTGACGCGCCCAGCGATGTTACATTAACGGCTTATCAAACAACGCCTTCACTGTTAAATAATATTAGCGATGAATGGGCTATAAAACGCTTGCAGTGGTTTACTAAAGGGTTTTATTCGGTGCGCCAACAGCAAAGCAATATTGTACTTTCTGATTTACGTATGGGCATGGAGTGCAACTATGTGTTTAATTTTGTAGTGGGTCAAAAAAATGATTCAGAAGTGAGCATTGGTAACTTTGAAAAAATAAGTCAAGGACCAAACTTAAACAATCTTCATAAAATATGGAACAGGGTTTGGCAACCAAATGTGTCTTTAGCATCACCCGCGGCAAAAAATGACTGCAATAGCGAATAACGGCATATTATAAGGTTCATACTAGCATGAGGAAGTTAAGTGAAGTTCAAGCAGCAATTAAACTAAATAGTTCACTAAAGTGATTGCTGCTTTTTTTGCTGATACATTGCAACATCAGCATCTTGAATCATATCCTCAACTGATTTACCTGTATCGTGTTTAAAGTGTGTTACTCCTACACTGTAATCAATTTTGTATGGCTTGTTTAAGGTATTATTAGCATGCGCTATTGCATCCGCAAACCTTTGTAAAACAAACTCTGCTTTTGTCTCGTCTGAGTCGCTTAACATCGCAACAAATTCATCTCCGCCAAGTCGACCTATGACTTCACAATCACGAAATGAACTAAGCATAATTTGTGCAAATTTATTTAATACAAAATCGCCTTCGTGGTGTCCATAAATATCATTAATTTGTTTAAACTTATTGAGATCAAACAATATAAACGACATTGATACTTTGTTTCGCCTACATACATTTAGCGTATGTTCGGCAAGGTTTAAAAAGCCACGTCGATTAGAGATTCTTGTTAACTCATCAATTGTGGCTAGTTGAATTGATTGAATTTCTCGCTCGACTAACGTGCCTAAATCTCTTAGTAATTGTTTTTCTTCATCATTGAGTTGTCTAGGTTTATTATCGGCAAGGCACAAAGTGCCTATAATGACTCCTTCCCTTAATTTTAAAGGAAAGCCTGCATAAAAGCGTACTTTAGGATCGCCTGTAACAAAGGGGTTATCAAAAAACCTTTCGTCTTGAGCTGTATCTGGGATTATTAATAACTCGTCTTGATTTATGGTGTGGCCACAAAATGAGGTTTCGCGAGGAAGCTCAGGCGCATCGAGCCCCTGTCTTGATTTAAACCACTGGCGGTCTTCGTCAATCAAAGTAACCAATGAAATAGAAACATTAAACATACGCTTGGCAATACGAGTAACACGATCAAAGCGCTCTTCATGAGACGTATCTAGAATTTTTAATGCTCTAAGCGCGTGTAATCGCTCAGCTTCGTTATTTGGAATCTCAGGTTTAATCATTAAAGCTCTATTAATTTTAAATGTTTTATAAATTACGAAACTGGAGCGAATATTTTCGAGTATATAATCCGATAAACTTATTTAAACTATAAACAGTCTGCCTATTCAAACTAGAACATTACCTAAAAATAGCAATAAATAAATATTTATAAATATCAGTAAGTCGTGCCTAAATAAAGATAAGATTCAATCCGCAAAAAATTATGATTTAAACAGGCGGGAGTAGTAGTTGATACAACATAGCTACTCTTTAATGAAAAAGTAGTGGCTATTTAGTTTTATTTAAATAACCACTGGATTTGGCATACTTACAAAAATAAACACTTTAATTTTGGTGCTCATATTGTCCACGGTAAACTTCAAATACTTTTAAAACAGTATGTTGCTCTTTAGTTAGGTTATCAAACCAATCATCAAACAGCTCATCATCTTCTTGCTCGCTTAGTGCCATATACCTTGCTAGTAACTCTACAATATCATTGTGGTTGCAGGTTAAAGGATTTACTTGTTGCGCCAAGGTACTGTGGTCGCGCTCTCTTAGGGTTTCCATCACCCCTTGATCAATTTGTTCTTGTTGTTGTGTTGCGTCACTCATACATAACCTCTGTAATAACTTTATAACCGTATTTGTTAACGTTTTAACTCTTAAATATAGTTATAACAGCCTAAACGCCAATAGCCAGCATTTTTGATTCAAGTGCTTATTTTTTGATTTATTTGCGCAAATAGCCAGCAATTACGGCCTTTTTGAGGAACATTTAAATAATTTGCAATGGGAGAATAAATACGTTAAATTAAAATGATATACTATCACATATCATTTATTGAGGCGTATTATGAAACCAAATATTCATCCTGATTACCACGTGGTTGCTTTTCACGATACCGCTGCCGATTCTTACTTTATTATTGGCTCAACCATAAAAACGAGCCGCACAGTAGAAATAGACGGTAATACATATCCATACGTACCTATTGATGTATCAAGTGACTCGCACCCATTTTATACAGGCAAGCAAAAAACAACCGCTACAGATGGCCGCGTTGCGCAGTTTAATCGTCGTTTTAAAAGTTTATCGACTGTTAAAAAGGAAAAGGTATGAAAGTATTAAGCTCTCTTAAAAGTGCTAAGCAACGTCCGGGGTGTCAAATTGTAAAACGCAAAGGCCGCGTATTTGTAATTTGTAAAAACAACCCACGCTTTAAAGCAGTACAAGGAATGAAAAAGAAATAAGTTAAACGGGGATGCTCAACATATAATTAGGTAGCTTGCTTAAGCTACCTAATTTAGGGGGGACTATTTTACCACTACTGAAAACTCTGGCACTGCCTGAATTACTTTTTTTACCGTACAGGTATTAACGGCTGCAATAAGCGCCTTTTTATATTTATCAGGGAAACCTTCTGGTAAGTTAATCTCAATTGAAAATAGCTTTTTACCGTTGTCATCTACATTTTCGTTATTTTGAGTAAGCGTCATACCTTGCGTTGAAATATCACGCTGCTCGCAAAACTTACGCGCATAAAAACCTGCACATAAAACCATACTTACTAAAAAATAATCAAACGGTTCTGGATACTCTGCATTGCCACCAGCGTTTACGCTTTGATCGCTTATTACTTCTAGGTCGCCAAATTTAGCGCTTTGCTTTTGGCCTTCTAACATTGAAACTGAAATTTCCATTGTGTTTCCTTATATTTATTGCTGCAGATACCTTAACGCAATTAGCTTAAAAGTAGCTACTAAAGATACATATAGTCTAGGTTTATGAACCGAACAGTAATTCAAAGAACCCTGGAGGCTCGTGTAACTCATGATATTTTTTACGTAAATTATCTATATTTTTCAGTGGTTCTTTTGCCGCACTTAGCCCCTGCTCGTTTGCTGCTTTTTTTGCAAGTTCAGCTTGAGCAATCACTTTATCAAGGCCCTGCAATGACTGCTCAGGTTTTTTGTAAAACTTACCTGTTTTACTCACTTTAACCAGCTTTATAAATTCATCAATCGCAGTATTAAATTCACTAAGTTGAGTTGCCTGCACCGCTTGTTTATATGCAAGGCCCGTGTTTTTCATATTTACTTCAAGATCGACTTCTTGCTGCGCAAAAGACATTGAACTAAACGCAAAGGTAAAAATAATAACTAAATACTTCATGGTCAAACCTATTAATTAAAAACACCTAAATTGTATCAAGTTTACGTAGCAAAGTAACTTTACGAGCTGTTATGAGCACTTTGAGCTGTAAAGGGGGTTTACAAATTAATCATTTTAAAGCCGCAATAGTGAAAAATATTCAAATAACGATTTTTTTGAATAAAAAACACCTAATAAAAATCACTTTAAAAGAGTAATAACACACATAACCTTTACAAATAAGTACATATAACACTCGCTGGCAACTTCATATAAATAAAAATTTATATATGAATAATTATAAACTGCAAAAAATTGACTTAAAAAACAACTGAAAATTTAACAAATAAAAACCAATGTTAATAACTAAAGTACATAAGAAAAACTAAATGTAAAAACACCTCAGTAAATCATTTAAAGGGCCTTTGTAATTAATACCAAAAAACACAATAAAAGTTCTTCAGGTTATTTCAAGTTGCTTATTTTACAGTGAGTTAGCTGCTTTTAATAAAATAATCAGCATGCAATAATCGCCGCCCTCATAAAAAAGTTATAGGGCTTTATCCAAATACAAACTGTATTTGGATAAAACTACATTGTATTTAATTACTATAAAATGTTCTCTGGGAATCAAATGAAACGTCATAATTTACTTTCTACTAGCATTAAATGTGCATTAATTACTGCTGCTGCAACAGCAAGTAATTCTGTGCTTGCACAAGATGAGCAAGCAACAAAAATTGAACGTGTTGAAGTAACGGGTTCACGTATTTTACGTGAAGGTGCTATTGCGCCTGCACCGGTTACAGTTATCAGTGGCGAGCAGCTAATGAACACTGGCGCTGTAAACATTGGTGAAGCGCTAAATAACTTACCTGCACTTGGCAATACATATTCTATGGCTAACTCAGGCCGCTTTATTGGTACTGCGGGTTTAAATATTCTTGATTTACGTAACATGGGTACAGATCGTACTTTGGTACTTGTAAATGGCAAGCGTCATGTATCAAGCTCTGCAGGTTCTCAATCTGTAGATACCAACACTATTCCAAGTGTATGGGTTGAACGTGTAGAGATAATTACTGGTGGTGCATCTGCTGTATACGGTGCTGATGCGGTAACAGGTGTTGTTAACTTTATATTAAAAGACAACATTGAAGGCATGGACTTTAGCGTTACACGTGGTTTTGCCGATTTAAGCAGCTACAACAACGAAAAAGTGACGTTCTCATACGGCTCTAACTTTGATAACGATCGTGGTAATGCAGCTTTTGCTATTGAATACTCAGGCCAGGATTCATTAAACGCGCTTGATCACCCTTGGACTAGCACTTCGTTTAGTAGTTTACGTAATCAAGCCCAAACAGATGCAAACAAAGATAGCGCAGCTTTCCCTGATAAAATCTTAACACCTAATGCTGGTTATTACGCTATTAATAACGCCGGTGTTTATGCACTTGAAGATGGATATACTAATAGCTTTAACGCCGACAGCAGCGCTCGCGACTTATACATAGGTGATAATGTAGATGGCTTGTCGTGTGCAAACTGTGATTCGTTTAACCTTGGTCAATTTGAAGAGATTCAACCTGAGTTTGAGCGCTACAACGTAAACTTTAAAGTTAACTACGATGTTACCGACGACTTAAACATTTACTTTGATGCAAAATACGTAAACAGCCAAGGCGAAAGCATAGGTCAACCTGCGTTTTTCTTCTTTGACGATGAAAACAGCATCAAAATCGACAACCCTTACCTAGACCCAGCCATTAAAGCACGTATGGAAGAGGAAGGTGTTGATTCGATCATGGTTAACCGCATGATGACCGACCTTGGCCGCCGCATTGAAAACAATACGCGTGAAACAACGCGCTTTGTTACCGGCTTAAAAGGTACTGTATTTGAAGATTGGGAATTAGATACATCAGTTGTTTATGGCCAAACTGATCTAGAGCGTGAAAACGGCGCTAACATGATTGTAGCCAACTACTTTAATGCACTTGATGCAGTTGAAGATACAAATGGTAACGTAGTATGTCGTAGTGCTGCAGCCCAAGCTGATGGCTGTGTTCCTGTAAATATTATGGGGTTTGGTTCGCCATCTCAACAAGCCATTGATTACATTAATACGGTATCTGTTGGCACATCAACTATTAAGCAAACAGTTATTTCTGGCTCACTTGCTAATGGCGCTATTTTTGAATTACCAGCGGGCTATGTAGGTGTTGCATTTGGTGCTGAGTACCGTAAAGAAGAAAGCGAAACAAAAGAGCCAGATAATGCAGCAGGTACTTTCTTTAACGCACTGGGCGAAGATAAGGGCTCGTTTAATGTTCGCGAAGTATTCTTTGAAGCGACGATGCCAATTTTAACTGATTTGCCGCTGATTCAAGATTTAGTGTTTGATACTGCAGTACGTCATGCTGACTACAGTACGATTGGCGAAGCAACTAGCTGGAAACTTGGCCTTGATTGGACTGTAAATGATGAGCTACGTGTACGTGTAACTCAATCTGCAGCACTTCGTGCTCCAAACATTAGTGAAGTATTTGGTGCAGCAAGCCAAACTTTCTACAATGTAGACGACCCGTGTCGCGCTGAAAACTTAGGTGACTTATCAAACGGTGCAACACGTACTGCAAACTGTGCCGCATTAGGCGTAGCGAGTGACTTTAACTCAGATTACGATTCAGCGTCATTAGATGGTTTAAGCAGTGGTAACCGCGATGTAAAAGGCGAAGAGTCAACAAGTACAACTGTAGGCATTGTTTACCAACCAGAGTTTTTAGAAAACGCGCTACTTACTATTGATTACTGGGAAATTGAACTTGAAGATGCAATTGACACAATTAACGCGCAAGACATTCTTGATCGCTGTGTAGATAGCGCAACAGGTATAAACAATCAGTACTGTAACTTAATTACACGTAATGCTAATGGTGAAATTACTTTAATTCAAAACTCTGTATTAAATGTTGCTGGCCAAAAAGCATCAGGGATAGATTTTGAACTAGGTTACGATTTTGACGCGTTTGAAGGTAGCTTTAAAACACGCTTAATTGGTACTTACTTAATTGAACGTAAAGATTACCCGTTCCAAGACGACCCTAGTAACTACATTGAATACGCAGGTACTACAGGTGAAGCTAAGTGGCAAACTAACTTATCTGTAAGTTATGTTATGGACAACTTTTTCTCAACAGTTGAAACACGCTTTTTAAGTGAAGTCGATTTATACACAAATGTTGAACTTGAAAACAACCCAAATCCAAGTAATCAAATGTCTTACGGTAAATACTTTATTACCGATATGACTGTTGGTTATAACTTCGATAGCGGTTTAGGCGTTAAAGTAGGTGTTGATAACGTATTTAACCGTAAACTTCCGTACGGTTCACGTGGTACAAGCGCGGGTAGCGCAAGTTACGATAACATTGGCCGCTTTGGCTACATTAACTTAAGCTACAGCTTATAATTAATAAAATAATTTATTAGGGCGTGTTGATCATTGGTGGGTGAATTTGCAGCAGTATGTTTGGTTTTTAGGCAAAGCAGAGCCTATGTAGTGTGGTTATTCCCCATAAATAGGCGATAACGCAGCATAAATACCAAACATGCGCTGCCCGAAGGGTTCTTTCTAGGGACTATTAACTCTTTGTTGCTCGGTTTTTACTTAGCCCACTAGGTTACAAACCTCGCGTCGCGATTTAATCGCCCCTAGATTGAACAAATTTCAATCCACAAAGATCAACACGCCCTAGTTAAAACAAAGGCTCGCAGTGCGAGCCTTTTTTATACACTTTATTTAATATTACTCAGCCACACGCTTTGGTATGGTTCTAGCTCTATCGTTAATTGGCTTTCTTCAATCGTTTTATCTGCCACCAAATCAAACCACTTTTGGGTGTTAATTAAGTTTAAGTCGGCCAATGTGAGTGTTTGTGGTTTATCGCTAATGTTATAAACACAAAATATGCTTTGGCGCCTGTCAATGCTTTGTCTCCAAAAACCAAATAATCCCCCCGCTAAATGCAGCGTAAACTGTGTAGCATTTGGGTGAAAGGCACTTTGCTTTTTGCGTACTGCCAATAAGCTTTTTATGCCGTTAAACACTTTATGATGATGACTATACTTTTCACCAATCGCCGCCAATAGCTTTGACTCTTGCCAACGATGGCGGTTTATAGCGCGATTATGCTGTGAATTTTCAAATCGGTCATAGTCGTTAGTTGTACCCAACAAACTATGAATATAAAGCCCTGGGATACCTTCAAGCGCAAACATAATTGCGTGAGCACACATAAATCGCTCAAGGCCAAACTTATCGGGGCCATTGTGCGTCCCTTGCAGTGCATCAAATAAAGCAATATTTAGCTCGTACGGTGTATGTGTGCCATCGTTACTTGTACGCATAGATACACGACCACCAAACTGCATGGTTGTACTTACTAGTGATGCCACTTCGCTAGTTTGTAGTAAACCTTCAATTGGTCTGAGCCCTACTCCATCGTGCGAGGCTATAAAGTTAAAGTATGCCGTACCATTTTGCGCAGGCGGCATACTCATCATCCAGTGTTTAATTGCGGTGCTATCGCCACTAAGCAATGTGTGTAGCAACAATGGCGGCAATGCAAAGTTATAAATACTGTGCGCTTCGTTGGCGTTACCAAAGTACGATAGGTTTTCTTGGTTTGGAATATTGGTTTCGGTAATTATAACTACGCTGGGCTCTGCGTGCTCAATAAGTGTTCGCATGAGCCTTACGGCTTCATGTGTTTGCGGCAAGTTAATGCAACTTGTATTAAGCTGTTTCCACAAAAATGCAACCGCATCGAGTCTAAATAAACGTACGCCATTGTCTAAATAATGCCTAATTATTCCCACAAATTCTTTAAGTACATCGGGATTGCCAAAGTCAAAATCAACCTGATCGTGACTAAACGTACACCATACGTGCTTTTCGCCGCTTGGCGTTGTTACAGTATTTAATAACGATGACGTACGCGGGCGTACAACTTGGCTTAAATCATCCGTTAAGCTGGCCGTTTTAAAGTAGTCTTTACCAGGGTGTAAATCGTTTAAAAAGTTCTCAAACCATACGCTTCTGCTTGAGCAATGGTTAATAACTAAATCTGCCATTAACTTTACGTCTTTAGCGATGTTTTGAATATCTCCCCAATCACCTAACGATTCATTCACTTGCACGTAGTTCATTACGGCAAAGCCTTCATCTGAGCTATACGGGTAAAATGGCAATATATGCAGCGCATTTAACTGCATATCACATTGCTCTTTTATAAACCGGTGTAGTGTTTTAAGCGGTGCCTCCATTGGGCTCGATACAGCAAATTCACTATCATCGTGTTTAATAATAGAGTCGCCATAAGCAATCAATACTATATCTTGTTCATCCCATCGGTTTGTATGGGGTGTCGGGTCGCGCAGTGCATTGCTACCTAATATAATTTTAATGAGTTGCTGAGCAAGCTCAGTAACCGATAAAGGCAGCTCAACACCCTCATAAATAATATGAAGATGTTGCTCTACTCGTTGTAAAAATAATTCGCTAACTGTGCTCACATGCGCCCCTAATATTTATTGTTTAGACTTATAGGCTAGTTTACCTGCACGCAGGTTAACTATATTCTTCGTTATCTAGCTCTACGGCTTCTTTTAAGCGCTCAAGTACATCTGGCATTGCTGATACAACACGGTTCCAACTTGGCACAAATGGCGCTTCCATTGGGTTTTCTAAAAAGTGTTGCCCTGCTTCCATAATATTTTGTGCAAACATTTCTACTGCTTTTTCTTCTTGGTGTACATCAAGCGTTAGCCCGTTCATTAACGCATCGTTGTGATAGGTTTCAATAAAATCTAGCCCGATACGGTAGTAAGTCGCTTTTAATGAACGAATTGTTTCGCTGGTAAAAGTAACACCTTGTGTTGCCAGCTTTCTAAACAATGCCTTAGTAATATCAATCGACATTTTAGACAAGCCTGCGCTTTGGTCATCAAGTGAAAGTTCTTGGTGCTTATGATCGTAATTATCTGCAATATCTACTTGGCATAAGCGGTTATGGGAGTAATTACGATACATTTCACTCAGTACGCCTATTTCAAGGCCCCAGTCACTTGGAATGCGAATATCGTTTAAAACATCGCGTCTAAACGAAAACTCACCTGCAAGTGGGTATCTAAATGAGTCCATATATTCAAGGTAGTCGGTATTGCCTAAAATTGTTTTAAACGAGCGAAGCAGTGGCGTTACTAATAAGCGCGATACACGGCCATTAATTTTGCCATTAGCAGTACGCGGGTAAAATCCTTTACAAAATTCATAGTTAAAACGCGGATGCGCAACGGGGTAAATTAAGCGAGCAAGTAAGCTTCTGTCGTAGGTTAAAATATCGCAATCATGCAGCGCGATAGATTCCACTTCCGCTGTTGCTAATTTATAGCCCATGCAGTACCACACGTTACGGCCTTTACCCAGCTCACGCGGTGCAACGCCTAGCTCTTGTAATTCTTTATCAAGTGCTTGTAAGCGTGGGCCGTCGTTCCATAATACTTTATGGTTTTGGTTTAGCTCTTTAAAAAAACCAAGTGCATGGCGGTACTGTGCTTCGTCGGCTCTATCTAAACCTATGGTAATTTGCGATAAATACGGTACTTCGCGTAATTCGCTAACTATATTTTGCAGTGCAGGGCCTTCGAGTTCACTAAATAACGAAGGAAGTATTAATCCCATTGGGCGCTGCTTGCTAAAAGTAAGTAGCTCTTTTTCTAGATCTTCTATTGGTCTGTCGGCAATATTATGTAATGTTGTAATAATGCCATTTTGATAAAAATCAGCCATGAGATGTTTGCTCCTCAGAAATACTTAAAATACTGCTAATGCACGGCAACGATGTTATTTCTTCAATCCAGCCCAGCGGTGCTGGCGATTGAGAGTATCGTGCTTTGTTGTGCGACAATTTAACCGGTTTTTTACTCGCCGGATTAGCGATAATAATGGCGATATTTGCATGCTCTAACATTTGCTTATCGTTATCGCTATCACCCAATGCAATGACCGTGAGAGGCTTTCTGAAATGATGAGTAAACTGTTTAACTAACCACTGCTGTCCAGCGCTTTTATCGGTATTTTTGGCAATATGAATGAAGCGCCCGCCAATTTTTATATCGTAACCGAGTGCTTCAACATCGTTTACAAAGGCTGTGAGTAATTCGTCATTGCCATACCAATAAAGAGGGTCTGAATAATCGCGGGTTTGTGCGCGTCTTGCTTGCGCATCATCGAGGCCAGTAAGTTCTGATATTTGCTCACTCGATAAGTCACTAAACAATTTGTAATGTGCTTTGTAATCTGCCTTTAAAGTATTTAGATCATCTAATAAACTCGATAGCGGCTTTGCCATTGCGTAGCACCAGTAAGCGCCTATTTTTTTGCAACCAATAGGCTTAAGTTCAAAATAATCTTCTGGAATAAATACCGCTGCACCGTTTTCAACAATAAAAGGCTGTTGAATATTTAAATCGTTTTTAAGCTCTATAACTTCGCAAAAAGTTTTGCTGGTATTAAACACCACAGGAATATGCGCATTTTGCAGCTGCTGTAATAACTCACTGATATTATTTGTATTGTAATCGGCGTGATCGAGTAATGTACCGTCCAAATCTGTAAAAATAATGGGTTGAAGTGTGTCATCACTTGTTAGGTGCATACCGCTAATATCTCGGTTGCTATCAAGTTCAATTAAAGCATTTGCTTTAGCGCTCAGTGTGTTTAAGTTCTCACGCGTAATGCGCTCAAAATGAGAAATAAAATACACCAATTGCTCGTTAGTCATGGTGCCTGAGCCTTCACCTTTTTTGGCTATTAGCTTTTGTTCTTGCTCTTGTCGCCATGTAAAAACATCACTAAAACTCGGTGCTTTTAGCATAACGGTATAATCAATTAGGTTAAAAACGGCTTTATATTCGTTTGCCAAACAGCTGTTTACACAGCGGCGCCAAACGCCTTCTTTATCAAATTGTTGCTCTAACTCGTTAAGCGGCTCACTCAATGAAAACAACGGTTGTGGCTCACTGCCCACACACCACCCTTCTAAAATAACAATATCAACTGGCTTTTCGTTTGTTAGCCAATCACTTGCTGGCACGCAGTCGTCTTCGTGTTTATTAAAACGTGGAAGCGGTACGTTTACCTCTCCTGCCAGTAAGTTAGTTATTGTGCTATTCATTAACGCTACATCGTGAGTACCCGGTACTCCGCGAGTAGTAAAAAGAGGATGTACGTCTTTGGCAAGTTCACTACGTGCTTGTTTTGCTAAATAAAAGTCATCAATCGACAATGCAACACTGTTAAGTGGTGTGTTTTTAGAAAACCAGGTAACTAAAAAATCAGCGAGTGTTGTTTTTCCTGAGCCTTGGCATCCATTTATGGCAACAAAAATAGGAGTATTTGTTTTTTTAGATTCGAGGATGTCATGCGCGAGTGGAACAAAATATTGCTCACTCAAATATTGATACTTTAAAGGCAGTTGGTGTTTTGCTAAAAACGGGGTTATATCCACAATATTGGCCTCTGACATAGTAACTCCTTTGCATACAATGCGTTCTGGAAGTTAAATGCAGATACTAGACCATTATTATTTTTGTATATTTATTAACAAGTTAAAAAAATAGCGCATTAAAAATGCGCTATTATGGTGCAATCTATTTAGCTAATGTGCAAAATTAAACTTTTTCAGGTTCTGCTTTTGGTAATACTAAGTTAAGTACTATTCCTAAAATAGCGCAGAGGCTTACGCCCTCTAAACTAAATTGGCTACCACCAATATGCATACCACCAATACCACACACCAAAATAAGCGCAACAATACTTAAGTTACGCGGCGCGGTTAAATCATCGCCCGACTTAACCAGTGTATTTAAACCCACTACAGCAATAGAGCCAAAAAGTAGGATCATAATTCCGCCCATTACTGGCACAGGAATAGTTTGCAAACCAGATCCCATTTTAGCTACAAACGCTAAAATAATGGCAATAACAGCTGTCCACATCATTACTTTAGGATTGAAGTTTTTGGTAAGCATAACTGCCCCCGTTACTTCTGAGTAAGTAGTGTTAGGCGGGCCACCAAATAATGATGCCGCAGAAGTCGCAAGGCCATCACCAAACAAAGTACGGTGAAGCCCAGGCTTTTTCAAAAAGTCTTTATTGGTTACTTGGCTAATAGCCATCATATCGCCAATATGCTCAATTGCAGGTGCTATTGCTACAGGTACCATAAACAAAATAGCCTGCCATTTAAACTCAGGCCAAGTAAAGTTTGGTACAGCAAACCACTGTGCGTTAGTCACTGCGTCAAATTGCACAACGCCCATACCAAGCGATAAACAATAACCCGCTACAACTCCTGCTAATATAGGTATAAGCTTAAATACGCCTTTTCCCCATACTGCAAAAATAAGCGTAACCACTAACGAGAACAACGAAATATAAATAGCGCTGGTGTAATCAATAATTTGAATACTGCCGTCGCCACTTTTACCCATCGCCATATTTACAGCAACAGGTGCAAGCGCTAAACCAATAACCATAATTACAGGGCCTACAACCACAGGCGGTAAAATTTTATGAAGCGTTGCAACCCCTTTAAATTTTACTAATAAACTTAAAAGCATATAAGCAAAGCCCGCCACCATTAAGCCGCCCATAGTGGCCGGCACTCCCCACATTTGCACAGCGGCAATAATAGGAGCAATAAAGGCAAACGATGAAGCTAAAAATATAGGCACTTGGCCTTTAGTCACTACCTGAAACAGCAAAGTACCAATGCCTGCGGTAAAAAGCGCAACATTAGGATCCAAGCCCGTTAAAAGCGGCACTAATACCAATGCACCAAATGCTACAAACAGCATTTGCGCGCCCGTTAAAATAGTTTTTATTGAAAAGGTGTCATTATTTTGCACTTAAGACTCCTAAACAGTACCGAATATTTTGTCGCCTGCATCGCCTAAACCAGGGATAATATAGCCCTTTTCGTTTAAGTGGCTATCTACTGAGGCTGTAAATATTTCTACATCTGGATGTGCTGTAAGTGTTCTTTCAACACCTTCTGGTGCTGCAACGAGTACAATTACTTTGATTTCTTTACAGCCTGCTTTTTTAAGCATATCGATTGTGGCAATCATTGAGCCACCCGTTGCAAGCATAGGGTCAATAACTAAGCTTAAGCGCTCATCAATATTACCTACTAGCTTTTCAAAATATGGTACTGGTTCTAGTGTTTCTTCGTTACGTTCAAGACCAACCACACTTACTTTAGCGGCTGGTAATAACTGCATAACACCATCCATCATGCCAAGACCAGCACGCAAAATAGGCACTACGGTAATTTTTTTACCCTTAATATGCTCTACTTTTAATTTATTGCCATCCCAGCCTGTAATTTCGTTATCTTCTAACTGTAGGTTTTTAGTTGCTTCGTAGGTTAATAAGGTTCCAACTTCAGAACATAATTCACGAAAGCTTTTAGTACTAATACCATGCGCTCGCATTAGGCCTAGTTTATGTTGAACAAGAGGGTGAGAAATAACGTGAATTGCCATGATATAAACCTACTGATACAAGAATTTGCAGTATTTTATATTAAAAAAGGTCATTTGACCTGTAGTTTTAAAGAGATTTTCATACATCGTGCCAAAATGTATTGTTTTGCTTGATATTTATGCAAGCAATCAACCCGTTGTGTTTATTAAATGTTACTCGCTAACCAGCTGTTTACTTGCTGTTGCATATAACTATTTATTTTTTAATGCTCAGGGCTCCAGCCAGCTAAAAATCGATAAAAGTCAGCCCATGCAGCAGGCCATAAAGCGAGCCAATCGTCAGCTATTTTACTTGCTGGTGCTGTAGGATGATAAGTAGTAATAGCAGCCTTTAAATTATCAAAATAAAACGCAAGATACTCATCAGCGCACTCGTGTAATTGTGCATCACTTAAGCAACTGGTCATAAAATACATTACATCAATTATCCCAGAACCTGCACCTATATACTGAAAATCATAACCGAGTATTTCATCGCGCTCATTAGCTGCAAAGTTAGCAAGTTTTGCATCGCCATGAATCAGCGTTTTATACGCACAACTTTGTAGCTGCTCATCTATTTTATGTGCAGCATTTTTAATATCGGACTTTTTATCAAGGTTATCTTTTAGTTTATTAAACTCATCTGGGCGCGTGCTTAAATGCCAGTAGTTGCCTTGCTGCCATAACCCATCAGCGGGTTTACTTAAGTTAAACGCATGAAAGTGTGCAAGCCACCTTAATATAGCTTTAACATGTTGTGGCCCTGCTTGAGTAAACCCATGTTTGGTAAAGTTTTTAAACACCAGCGCGTATTCATCGTCTTTATTAATTGCACCTATACATTCAATACTTTGCGCATGTACTGGTAAATGTTGGCTATAAAGCTTATAAAATGTGTATTCAACACTATAGGAATGCTGCTTTCTTTTAAGCGCAAATTCGCTTTGTTTAATTTTAGGATGGTGTATATAACTGGGTATTTTAATAGCTTTAATAACACATGGCTCATCATCAAGCTGGCACTGCACAATACTGCCACATCCACTCCAAAGTGATGTAAGCGTATCGCCAATTTCAATGTGCTTAAAGTGAGGTTGTAATAAAGGAATATAAAATGCCATAGCTATATTAAGTAATTAAGTTTTTTGTAGTTTAACATTAGTGGACGTTTTTAATAAAACTAAGGCATAAAAAAGCCCCGCTTTGTTTTATACAAGTTTGTATGTAAATAGTGGCCAAAATCACTATGTCAGTACACCAGGTTATTTCCATTTCATCCATTAAATAAGTCATTAGCCTATTAAATCTAAATTGCACGCGTGAAAATGGCTGCATGGTGCAGTTGTGATTTATTACTGAATAGTTTTACTGAGTAGTTTAAGTTTTATGCTAGTAGCTTTTCGCAGTTACTGATATTCGCTCGGCGCTTTCGGTTTAAGTTTTCACAATAACCTTCTTGTGAGGCTGGCCTGCCCACTGCGCCATGAAATACGCGCGTAAATTGGGTTGTAAGCTTTAACCAGTTTTCTGGAGATATATTCACCCTTTCTAGTAACGGCAAGTGTGTACTTTCAATATGCCCTCGCTTGTCTTCTCGTATACAACGTCCTGTTAATTCAACAAGTTCAAGGTACGATTTAAGCTCAAACGGCAGCCCTTTTGGCATTATTTGACGTGACATGCCTGCAAAGCGAAGGAGTTGTTTTGGTTGTTTACCATCCTTTGCATATGTTAGTCGCTGTTTGATGCTGGTATGGCCTGAATCCTCTGGAGTGTTAGCTATTTTAGCTCTAATGGGGTTTAAGTCTACATATGCCATACAAGCTGCAAGTGCTGCTTCATCTAGTAATGCTTGCGATTTGAATCTCCCCTCCCAGAACCGTCCAGTGCAGTTATCTTCTTTATTTGCTCTGCGAGCAATGTCTTCATTTAATAGCCGCATAAACCAACTGATACTTGATAAGCGCTCTCGGTATTGCTTAACCGTTTGATTGAAAAAGATGAGTTCAACTTTACTTAGCTTTTCACCTTGTACATATTTTTGCGTTAGCAATGTGCCTTTACAGAGTTTATGCCAGCGAATAATAATCGCTTTATCATTTAGACTATTCGCTTTCTTATCATCAACATACAATACTAAATGGGTATGATTACTCATGACGGCATAAGCACATACATCAATACAAAATATTTTTGCTAATACGAGCAACTTATCTTCAACCCAGCCTCGTCGATGCTCATAAGACTTGCCTGTAAAACGGTCTTCGCCACATAAAAAAGCACGACGCACGCAACGTGAAATACAGTGATAGTATTTTGTATCAACCAAACTTACTTGACGCTTTCTTGCGATTGCCATAAGACACCCTGCTTGTTTTTTACACTAAACAAAGGCTAGCCTTTAATTTTAAAAAGTGCAAAATTTAGGATGGGTGTCTTGTTTATTCTAAGTCGTAACATACACTTATCCTGTATGTACTTCACTTATAATGAAATAAAAAGCGCACGCTAACCAAGGTTAACCAGATAAAGACACGAGATTTAATCTCGCTTGGGTGAATATTTTTTAGGTCCCTTGGTACAAAGCTCATTAGGAGCATGGCGCATGGCGCATGATAACCATGACACCATAGCTCGAATATATGTCAGTACCTTTGCTTTTTAGCAAGCTTGTGACGCATCATTACTGTGATATGAGATACATGATAATAAAATAAAGGCATCAATTTTGATGTTTATACATTAGCTCGTCTTGACTTCAAGGGAGCGTCCATATATGTCTAGTTTATTTTAGTTAGGATGGGTGTCTTGTTTATTTGGTCTGAAAACAAACTCAAAGTCACATAAGCCAGATAAAACAAAGCCCCGCGAGTGCGAGGCTTTGAATTCAAAAATTAAAGGCAGAATGATATAAACCTTAGCTTTCGCATACTCATTTACTTAATGTATAAGAAACTATTTCATTCGATAATCTATTAATTATAAATTCGCCACCACCACCTTTTATCCTTTTATTCAGATCCTGCATTATTAGGTTGCTGTTGTGGCTAACTCTGATAATTATATGTTTTTCATCCTCTTTAAATGAAAATTTATAATAACGCATGGAATGCAACTCACTTTCAGCTAGGGGCGAAGCAACATCAACATATTTATTAAAAACATCAAGGATTTTTTGAGCATCTTCTCCTGTTATGGTTTTATCTGCCTGAAAAGGTTGCCATTCCACTCTCCCCCTCTCTTTTGCTTTACTGTTGGTACTTAGAACACAAAAAACAATAAAACATACATATAAACTACAAAATAATGTTTTCTTTTGCATATCACACTCCTTTTTTACTTCTTAGATGTTGGATCATTCTTATCGCTTGGCAAAGAAACCCCTTGAACTTTCCCATAACCCGGAGTGGTATAACCATCTTTCTTACCATTGTTATACCATATGAGGGAACCATTAGGCGTAGTAGTATACTCATCATTATCCCCAAGTAATGTATCAATATCAGCGTCAGAAGGTTTGTTATCACTCGGCCTTTTATAAGCAGCATGGGAATGCACGGTTGATATTATCTTTTGACCATTTTCAACTTTAGTATTGGGGTTAACACCTATTTTCCCGCCTTCAGATGGCTCATTGTAGGAATACTTTTTATCTCCATTCTCATCGGTATAAATATAAATAGATGAACCTAACTCAACATCTCTATCTATAGAATCTTGGTTATGTGTTTGACCGAAATCTTCTGCTGCATCCTTTAGAGTATCAAACGGGTCCCCGGCTTTCATTCCATCTGGATCGATGTACCTATAAGGATTATTATTAGCGTATGTATACCTATTAAATCCATGAATCCCATTTAAAGTGCTCAAGTGGCTAACAGCATCAACCGGATCATTCGAATAAAAACGCCCGATAACTGGATCATAGTATCGTGCCTGCATATAACTCAACCCTAAGTCGGTGTCGAATTTATGCCCTGTGTACCCTACATCATCTTTGGGGGCTTCTATCGATTCACCAAATGGACGAGCATGCTGACGGCTTTCATTCACTGTTTGCGGTGTTACATTACCATATTTGGCAATCAGTTTTTTACCTAAGTAAATATAGTTAGTGCCGCTGCCGGTTATGGTGTCGCCTTTTTCTCTGTACAGCAATGTACCATCTTGGCTGTACATTGAATAACTTGTACCGTTAGCATCTGCCTGTTTTACGCGGCGGTTATGACCATCATATAAATAGCTGTTGCCTTTGGCTGAAGTAAGCTGATTAGCGCGGTTAAAACTCAGCGTGTATGCGCCATTATTAGTGATGTTACCTCGGGTATCGTAACCTATTGAGCCATATCGACCACTTACGCCGGTTACTTTAGATAAACGATTTTTAGCGTAATCATAGGTATAATTAAGTGTTTTATTCTTATTTTTATAGTACGTAATGTTACCGAGCCCATCGTAGTGCATTTCACTCGACCCAATACCTGCCGCCCCAGTGGTACTGGTTAAGCGGTCAAGATCGTCATACTGTAAATTAGTTAAACTATAGGCGCTGTTTTGGCTATCAATAATCGACGTTACATTTGCATTATTGTCGTAATCATATGTTAAAGCCATAACAGTACTAGGTATATTACTGCCAGCTGGGCCTGTGTCTTTAAGTTGTTTTGGTAGTAGGCTATCTGCATATAGTGTTGTTTGATGCTTAACACCATTACCATACGTAAACGAACTCAGTGTACCATTAGTATAATAGCTTGCACTTTTCGCAAAACTTAAATCAACATTTCCACTTTTATACACTTGTGCTTCTGTTGGCTCACCAAAGCCATTGGGTTTGAAGTTTACAATAGTTCCATCTGGGTAACCTAACTGTTCACGCTGTTGCAAAGCATTGTATTTATAATTAAGCATTAGAGGTAGTTCATTACCCACAAATAGCTGCTCTTCTTCGAGGCGATTTTGGTTGTTGTACTCATAACGATGAATTACATTACCAGCTGTTAAGGTTTTAACGTTCCCGTTGTTATCGCGCTCGTAGCTAACATCGCCTGAAGCATCTGGGTAGTTAACTTGTTTAAGACTGCCTAAGTTTTCATATGTATAAAAAGTACTCCCACTCGGCGCTGTAGTTGTACACTGTGTATTAGCAACGCCACTTTGGCTCCAGATGAGTTCACCTATTACATTGTGCTTATAAAGGGTATTGCCTACATCCGGTCGTGTAGTTAAACATAACTGTTTACTATTGTCGTAATAACGACGTTCAGTAACACTCGTTGAATTTCCATACTGATTAGCACCAGCTTGTGTAATAGAATGTGTTAAACCAAATATATCAATATCTAATGCGGTGGTTACATTCTCAGGCGATTCTATTTTTATTGCGCGCGAGTAACTTGGTGAACCAAAGGCTTGATAGGTTGTGGTTGTTACGTGACCTTTTGCATCCGTTATTTCTATACGGTTACCAGATAAATAGGCGTAATTAATGGTGCCTAATCCACTTGTTGTAACACTTTGCTGTCGACCTAGTGAGTCATAGACGGTTGTAGTGCCTTTATTTTCACTTATATTTGCGCTTGCATAAGATTGGAACGTTGGTTGATTCAAATAGTTATATTCGAAACGCTGATAACGGGTACTATTTGCTGCTGAGCTATTGGCTAAATCTT
This sequence comes from Pseudoalteromonas sp. RB2-MNA-CIBAN-0110, assembly GCF_040309305.1. Taxonomy (NCBI): domain Bacteria; kingdom Pseudomonadati; phylum Pseudomonadota; class Gammaproteobacteria; order Alteromonadales; family Pseudoalteromonadaceae; genus Pseudoalteromonas; species Pseudoalteromonas sp. RB2-MNA-CIBAN-0110. The sequence goes on from NZ_JBEOOQ010000001.1 coordinate 173,434, forward strand.
GGCTTTTTGTTTTCGTCAGTCGCAATAAATTGTCATAGTACTCTGTGGTTTTAAATACAGCGTTACCTGTACATGCTGTCCGTGAACTATTTAACGTACATGTTGACGCAGTGCGGGTATTGGTATCGTTATCCCAAGTATATAACGTGTCGTACCAGTTGCCATTAGCCGCATCATTTGTTAAATCTACGGATTTAATACGACCCATGTCATCATAGGTGTAATTAGTTGATACGCCATTATAATCGGTTGTACGAGTTACCCACCCGTTATTATCAACTACCCTACCCGCACTCATGCTTCCTGTGGTTGACCTATTTGGCACCGTTATTACCTGCGGTAAACCGCGCTTGTAGTTTGCATATTCAATAAAACGCTTACCAGTGCCTACTGAACGATTTGAATTAAACTCTATTCGCTCAACATTGCCTTGTGCGCTGTAATCAGTGAAAGTACGTTGTAGTTGACCAAATAGGTACTCTTTTGACGGTAATTGTTGGTTTGAAAAGTAACTATTCGAAAAAGCATTGTACTGAATGCGTTTAGTTTCTATATAGTTTTGATCATCGCTTGATACTTGGGTGATGGTAGGTAAATTTAAAATCCAATTTAAAGTGTCATGCTGGTAAAACTGCTTTTTATAAAAAGTACCCGATGGCCCTGCTAGAACAACTTGCTCAGGTGCATCATAAATATTATAGATATAACTTTTAGTAAAGCTGTCACTGTTAACATGTTTAGTAACTCTTTTATCCTTTACGATATAAGATAAAGTGTCTGTATTCGTGGTTAAAATTGGATCGACAATACCACTGTTACCTTTAAAACTACTCTTCCAATATTGAGTCAATGTTTTTTGATTTATTTCTCCATTTGGGCCATGTTCGACCTGAGCTATAACCTGCCCTTCAGTTTCATCCCAGCGTTTACTAATATAGCTGTTAATATAACTATTATTCGGCGCTGTGACCTTGAGTACCCTTAAGTCATAAGCAGATAGCCCCAAACCACTTGGGATAGAGGAACAATCACTTTTAGTATTACAAGTAACTTCTTTAGTGTTTCCAATAATTGCAATACCACGTCTGAAACTACTAACTTCTGAACTACTTAAACCTGCAGAACTAAAGTGTGAATAATTATTACTGTAGGCATATGTCCAAACATATTGTTCATCATTAATATCTATTGATTTACTTGAAATTGCTAAATTAGCATAGCAAGCATTATAGTTTATAGGCTTGCCTTGACGAGTATGACGCTGACTTTTTGCCGGGACTTCCGTTCGTCCATGTACGGTCAATTTGTAGTTAAAACTTATGTTGGCGCCGTTAGGATGTTTTACTTTAAGGGAGCTTTCTGGGCCATATAGCGGAGTAGTGTGGCTATATATACAGCTTTCTACATTAAAATTTGGTTTTACATATATCTTGCTCGCGTAGTTTATAAACTCAGGAAAATCATACTCCCAACTTTGGCCTGTTGGAAGTATGACGTCTGTTAAGTTATGGTTTTGATTTGCATACTTTTCTTCATATAAATACTCCCAAACCTGCTCTTGGCTTGTTATTTTATTTATGCGTCCCGATGATTCATATGAAAACGAAACGAGGTCTTCGCTATGGGCTGAGCCAGAAGGTTGGTATGTGATTTTTTCCAATTTACTACCATCAAATATATAATGCAGCGTATTGCCAAACTTATCTTCAACTTTTGTTGCAACGTAAGCAAGTTTACTACGTTGTGCAGGTTTTGTTTTTACAAGTGGTAACCCCAATTTTTCGATACGATGACCTAAAGTATAAATTAAGCCTTCACTCGTTTTTACAATAAAATACTCATTACCATTTTCACTACTACAGTTTATTGATGCATTGAGCTTGGTTCGGTAACGATGCTGGCCAGAACCACCTAATAATTTCCCACTAGCACCAGGTATAATCACATCGGCTCCGTTCCAATATTCATGCTGCTCATAAACATCACCATAAAATGAAATGGGGCCAGGAGATAAAGCACTTGAACAAGCTGTACTAGAATAATAATTATTGCTATAGCGAGTGCTGCCTTTTAAGTAAGTAGCTTCTATTTTTGGTAACTCGAGCTCCCAATCACCGAACTGTGCTGGGGATTTATCATTTTTACCTGTAAGCCGATTATATGTCCGTGTAATATTTAGAGGGATCTGTGAGTTCGTTTTAATACTTAAGTCAGTGACAGTAAATGAGAGTGAACCATCAGCTAGTGAAATACTTTCACCAGCTAAATTACTTGTAAGCGCCTCAACCTCTCGCTTGACGGCAAAACGCTCTAAATTATACTCAGATGGAGGCGCTATTAACTCAACATCACCTCCACCCGGAGGCTGTGCCGCTAAAGTAAACAGCGGAGCTAATAACATTGTTGATAAATAATAAGTAAAATTTTTCATTATTGCTCTCCCTGAGATTCAGCCACTGGACTACCAAGTAAATCCGTATGTATAAATATAATTTGTTTTGTATTTGCTGGTGAACTAACCGTATAAACGGCCTCTTTTATATCACTAGATAATGAGCCGATCTTAGTTGCAAACACACATAACTGGCGACTAGAGTTAATAGAAAGAGGTGCAACATAGGTAAGCCAGTTATTTACACTGGAACAATCAGACTCGAGAGGTATCAAAGCGTATTTCATTACTGCTTGCTGAGCATTCGTAATAATTATGTTATCTGTTGGAATTACATTACCCCCATCCGGTGATATAGAAGGAGCGGATAACTTAACTTGACGATTGATTAGAGGGCTATATAAATAAGCGGAATAAACAGAACTATCAGTAAAGGTATCTGTTCTTTTAGCTCTCACCCTAAATTTAACTGCTGAAAAAACAGCCATGTTGTATAAGTAACTATTGCTAATTGTACTGCCTAGTAATCTATAGTCATTACTAAGCATACTGTATATATTATTATTGCTAAGCTCTGCAATCTCAACGTCTATACTATATTTATAGTTACCCTCTCTTGGAACAGAGAATAACTCAGCCGGTGGTGGAAGTTTAGGCGGTAGTGTAATTACGCCATCATTGGGATACCAATTCCACATAATGCGCAACGAACCATTATTTTCTTCATACCTAAAGTTGCTTGGCGTTGGAACCAACGAAGGGGCTGGTATTGCAGGATCGATAATAGCTCCTTTCGAATCAAATACACAAGAAAGCATTAACAAAAAAACTACTAAGAACCTCATTTTAATTTCTTTTTATATACAATAATTAAACATACAGTACACCTTTATAGGTACATAGTAAATTAAATTTTTAGTATGAAATGTGCTCACTTATTCAGAATAGTTACAAAAATTAAATACTTGTTTTTAGTTAATTTTATATCAACTAACTTTATTAATGGGCTACTTTGAGGTAAGACAGCTTTGTGGATAACGAGAAAAATATCTCGTTATATTATTGTCTTCGACAATTGATTTTCCTCCAGATCTTATTCAACCATAAATCAGGAAAAGCCACCGTAGTTGATATCAAGAATAATCTCAAAAGTTGAATAAATATTATTGAAAACTGATATTTAAAAAACACAAAAAAGCCCCGCTTGTTTTTACACAAACGAGGCTCCACACTAATTATTTACTCAAAAATAAAAGCGCCGATACTGCAGGCGCTTTGCATCATTGAATTTAATTACTTTAAATTACTGATTAACTACACTTTTAAGCGGATTAATCGGCTGTGCGTTATCGTCTAGTAGATTCATATCAAAATCGAACTCATCTACACGAATCGCTTTTTCACGTTTGATGTTGTAATCAATTAACTGAACGTGTTCAGCTTGCGTGATTACGTTTGCCGCTAGTGCGTTATCAAGCGTGATGTTAAAGCGTATACCTGGTTTAATTACTTTAGCACGTAGTGCTTTTTTAACTTTAGCCAGCTCGCCAAGTGATGCCATTTTAGCTTTGTAAGCTTGCTCATTAATATGATGACCATCGCCTACTACTGGTTTAACTAAATGCGTAATTTGCGCTTTAAATGCGGTATCTAGCTGAGCTTGCTTAGCTAGTTCGCGGATTAAATCATCGCTAATTTTTGGCATTTTAGTTGAGTAGTTCATTGTAATGAAACGAATAAACTTACGTGTACCACTTGCAGGGAAGTTATCTAAAAACTTATGCAATGCTTCTTCAGCACTTTGTAGTGCAAAACGAGTCGCGTAATGGAAATACGGCGCTGCTTGCTCACGGTCACTACTTGATACTTTTTGCTCGTAGTATTTAATTGATGCCATAGCTGCATATAAGAAGCTCATTACATCGCCTAAACGTGCCGATAGCATTTCTGCTTGTTTTAACTTACCGCCAAGTACAAGTAACGAAAAGTCTGCGTACACTGCAAGTTTTGCAGATAATTTATGTACTGCTTTTTCATAGTCGCGTACTTCTGGTAATTCAGAATTAGCACTTGCTGTAAATGGTAAAACCCCCAGGCGGAAAGCACGTAAGCTGTTTGCTGTGCTGTAACCAATTGTTTTACGCAAAATGCCGTTAAATTCTTTATCTGCGCCTTTGTCTTCGCTGTGAATTGACTCAACCATAGATTGTAAATATGGGTGACAACGCATAACACCTTGACCAAATATCATCAGGTTACGTGTAAGAATGTTCGCGCCTTCTACCGTAATGGCAATCGGCTGAGCAACATAACCACTTGCTAATGTATTTTGTGGACCATTTTGAATCGCTTTACCCGCTTGAATATCCATTGCTGAATCAAGCACGTCGCGACCAAGCTCTGTCATGTGGTATTTAGCGATTGCAGTTACTACTGATGGTTTTAAGCCCATGCCTAAGCCTTCAGTTGTAAGTACGCGCATTGCTTCTTGTAGGTATGTTTTACCTGCAATGTCAGCTAGTTTTTCTTGAATACCTTCAAACTGGCCAATGGCTAAACCAAACTGTTCACGCACTGCTGCGTATTCAGATGCTGATTTAAATGCAACTTGTGCTGTACTAACACCTAGCGCAGGTAATGAAATACCACGGCCAGCACCTAAACAGCTAACCAGCATTTGCCAACCACGGCCGATATTTTTCTGTCCACCAATAACAAAATCCATTGGTACAAATACTTTGTTACCACGTGTAGTACCGTTGTAAAAACGAATACCCATTGGGTCGTGACGATTACCAAGCTCTACACCTGGGTGCTCTTTTGGAATAAGTGCACAGGTAATACCTAAGCTTTCTTTACCACCTAATAAACCATCAGGGTCCATTACTTTAAAAGCTAAACCAAGTACGGTAGCAATAGGTGCAAGCGTTATGTAGCGCTTGTCCCATGTGATCTCAAGGCCAAGTACTTCTTCGCCTTTATACATGCCTTTAGTAACTGTACCAATGTCTGGAATGCCACCTGCATCAGAACCCGCTTCTGGGCTTGTTAATGCAAAACATGGAATGTCTGTACCATTTGCTAGGCGTGGTAAGTAATGTGCTTGTTGCTCTTGCGTACCAAAGTGAAGTAATAATTCACCTGGGCCTAACGAGTTAGGAACCATTACGGTTACCGCAACTGCTGAGCTTTTAGTCGCAATTGTGCCAACAATAGTAGAGTTTGCATAAGGGCTAAACTCTAAACCACCAAATGACTTAGGAATGATAAGCGAGAAAAAACGCTCTTTTTTCAAAAATTCTAAGATGTCATTTGGTAAATGAATGCCGTTTTGAATCACTGAATCGTCAATCATGCCCAGTAGTTCTTTTACTGGACCGTCTAAGAATGCTTGCTCGTCTGCGCTTAATGTAGCAGCAGGTACGTCGCGAAGTGCACTGAAATCAGGTTTACCTTGGTAGATAGAACCTTCAAGCCATACATCACCCGCGTCTAGCGCTTCTTGTTCTGTGATAGAAATACTTGGTAATACTTTTTTTAGTTTTGTACGTAAACTCATGATTGAACTCATCCGACCAGCTAAATAATAACTACATTACGTCATAAAAAATCGTTTAGATCAATTACTCTATTCAATTAATTAACAGTTTTTTCAATTTATTTTCTTTACCTGAACGTAAACTGTTGAAACACAAAGGCTTACAGTTGTACGCTGAAAAAAAGTATTTTAACTAAAATGATGAATAAAACAGCAAAAGCTCTAGCGCTGTATCTATTTTTTGATGGGCATAAAAAAACGCAGCACAAATAGGCTACGTTTTTATTCAATTTGTAGAGGCTACATTATCAGTTAATCTAGCTAAAACTACCTAAATTTAAATCGAATTGTATAAGCGCTTCACTTAGCAACTTTAACAACTTGCTTGCCGGTAAAACCACCAGCAAGTTGTTTATTAAGTGCTTGCGATACTGACTCAGCACTAAAATCTACGGGCGTTATTTCTGGGTGTTTAATATCGCCACTAACAGCTCCTTCAAGTAACAGGTTGCCCATAAAACTCAAACGTTGTTGTGCACATAAACTATTAGCAAGCCATGCACCACCAATCGATACAACGCTAATATTGGGCGCTCGGTGATACATTAAGTCTTGATCAAAACAAGGTAGCGGATTTAAGCAGGCAATACGTCCGCAAAAACGCATTAACTCAATATTGCGCTGAGTACACTCACCACCAATCGTATCAATAACCGCATCAAAGCCTTGTGGGCCAAGTTCTCTGCGGATTTTTTCGCATAGCTTTTTATCGCTATAGTCAAAAACCACATCAGCGCCTAACTGCTTAACCAACTTATGATTACGCTTTGATGCTGTGGTAAATACGTCTGCACCGCGCTGTTTTGCATATTGAATAGCAAACTGACCTACCGCTCCGGCTCCGCCTTCAATAAAAATAGTATCGCCTTCACTAATGCCTATTTTATCTAAGCTAATAAGTGCTGCCATACCGGCGCATGGAAGTGTTGCTGCAATGGCCGCATTTAAACCGCTTGGCACAACCGACACTGCAAAGTTAGGTACCTTGGTGTATTCGCTCAAAGCACCTTGCTCACCAATGTTGGCATGCCACATAACGCGCTGGCCAACATTTGGAAACACACCTTTATTAGCTTTAACCACAACACCTACGGCATCTAAGCCTAAAATGTGTGGATACTGCCATTTACAAAAGCCTGTTTTAGCAAATTGACCATCAACTGGATTTAAACCAACGTACTCTACTTTTACAAGCAGCTCGTTATCTGCACAAATAGGAACAGGCAGCTCAGCATCCGCTAAGTCAATTGCTTCATTTGGTTCTGGCAGTACAATAGCGCGCATTGTTTGCGGGATAATGTATTCATGTAAATTTTCAGTATTTGGCATCAATATAACTCTACTTATTAGTGTCGTTTAACGCATAACTCCATTGGCCATTAAATGACTGGTAAGCATTTACTTTGGCAAGCAGTGAAGAAATTGTTGTTTCAACAGCATTTTCTTGTGCTATTAAAACATCCTGGCGCGCATCTAACAACTCAAGGTAAGGAATTTGACCTTCTTCGTACATTGCTTGTGCTTGTAAAAATGCTTTATTAGCAAAGTCATAGCGCTCATCGGCAAAGCGTTTTTGCTGTGCTTGATTGACCAACAATTGCAGTGAAAGTTCACTTTCACTTAGTGCAGTTAATACTACTTGTTGATAATCGCTGTAAGCGGCTTCACTTAAAAACTGCTGCGCGTCGCGCTGTGCTAATAATGCTGGGTAGCTTAATAACGACCATTGCAACTGCGGCGCTACTTGCCACTGTTGGTCGGTATTTTTTAAGCCTGTGCTATCTATACTCACAACCCCTGCAAATGCAGATAAGCTAATATCGGGTAATAACGCTTTACTAGCTGCAACGCTTAAACTATTTGCTTGGCTAAAGTCAAACAGTGCACGGCTAATATCTGGACGTAAGGCAATGGCATTATTAGCGTTTTTTAGTGCTACGCTAAAGTCACGTTCAAGCACGCCTTGCTCGTTTTCAATAGCAATATTTTGCGCTAACTTACCGCTTAGTACTGCAAGAGCAGATAAATCGCTGTATTTTGCATACTCAATAGCAGGCATTAATGCTTGTTGCTGCCTAAGCTGCGCCATCGTACGGTTTAAATCAAGCTCGTTTGCTACGCCTTCGTCAACACGGGCTTGAAGAACGTCAATACTTTGCTCAAGCGCTTCAATTTGAAGTGTAACAATGTGTTGTTTTTCAACATTACCTTGATAACTTACAAAGCCTTTAACAACTGACGAAACTACTTCAATTTGTAATAAGCGTACTTGCTCTGCTTGGCTCATGGCCGATGCATTTGCAGCATCAACCAACGCTGTTATGCGACCAAATAAATCTAGCTGCCAATCAAGTGCAACGTTTGCACTTGATTGGCGGTCAAACACGCTTGGTGCATCGCTTCGAGCTGCGCCAACATTTACGCCACCTTGCGGTAGGTATTGGGCTTTTTGCTCTCCTAGTCGCGCTAATGCACTTTTAAGTGTTAGCTGGCTTGTTTGCAAATTATAGTTATTTGCAAGCGCACCAGTAACAAGCTCATTTAGTTGATCAGAATTAAGCTTTTTCCACCAGTTTGTTTCATCAGCAACGCTAACGTTACTAGCAATATTAGCTTTGGCAACAAATTCGTTAACGGCTTTTTGCTCACTCATGGTGTCAATTTTACTCGCACACCCGGCTAAAAACGCAGCGACTAATACTGCACTGGCAGTCAGACTTGTTTTAAGTCTTTTTTGCATTAATTTAGTCATGAGTATTCTCCTGCGCTTTCTCTTTTTTGTTAGTCACTAACATATAAAATACCGGCGTAAACAATAGGCCAAACACGGTTACACCTATCATCCCTGAGAATACTGCGTTACCCATTGCGTGTCGCATTTCGGCGCCCGCACCGGTGGCAAGTACTAACGGTACAACACCTGCTGTAAATGCAATTGAGGTCATTAATATTGGGCGCAAGCGCATACGACATGCCTCAAGTATTGCCTCTAAGTGCGATAAGCCTGAGTCGTGTCTATCTTTTGCAAACTCAACCATCAATATTGCATTTTTAGAGGCCAACGCGACCAGAACTATTAACGCTATTTGGGTGAATATGTTGTTGTCAGAGCCGACAAACCACACACCTAACAAGGCTGAGAAAATAGTCATTGGTACAATTAATATAATTGCCAGTGGTAAACGTAAGCTCTCGTACTGCGCTGCAAGTACCATAAATACAAGTAATACAACTAACGGGAATACATAAACCATGGTGTTACCGGCAAGTACTTGTTGGTACGTTACTTCAGTCCACTCATATTCAATACCTGTTGGTAGTGTGTCTGCAAGTACTTTTTCAATAGCAACTTGTGCTTGATCAGAACTATAACCTGGCGCTGGGCTACCATTTAGCTCTGCACTTGGGTAACCGTTGTAATGCATAACACGGTCAGGACCAATTGTTGGTGTTACTGTTAATACAGAGCCTAGTGGCACCATATTACCTGAGCGGTTACGTACTTTTAAATTAAGTATTTGATCAGGGTCTAAGCGGTAGTCAGCATCAGCCTGTGCATTTACTTGGTACGTACGGCCAAACATATTAAAGTCATTTACGTACACAGAGCCTAAGTAAATTTGCAGTGCATTAAATACTTCATCAAGTGGAATACCTTGAATAAGCGCTTGCTCACGGTCAATATCAATATCCATTTGTGGAACTTGGATACGGAAACTTGAGTACAGGCCCATTAATGCAGGGTCTTGTTGCGCTTTAGTAATTACGGCTTGCAGACTATTAAATAGTGCTTCAAATCCTTTATTAGCTCTGTCTTCTATTTGCAGTTTAAAACCACCGGTAGTCCCTAAACCTTGAATTGGCGGCGGTGGAAATACCGCTACAAATGCCTCATCAATGGCGGCAAAACGTTTATTCAACTGCGCCGCTATCGCCATCGCTGATTGGCTTGGGTCGGTACGTTTATCAAAGCTTTCAAGTGGTGTAAATACAATGCCGCTGTTAGGGCTATTCGTAAAACCGTTCACTGATAAGCCAGGAAAAGCAACAGTATGTGCAACGCCTGGTACTTCTAGTGCAATTTGCTGCATTTGAGCAAGTACATCTTCAGTACGATCAAGGCTTGATGCGTCAGGTAACTGCGCAATAGCCACTAAATACTGTTTATCTTGCTGTGGAATAAAGCCACCTGGTACGGTATCAAATAACTTAATTGTGCCGCCAACAAGTGCAATGTAAGCCACCATTACAACAACGGTCATACGAATTAGTTTTTGTACCAGCTTTTCGTAACCTTTAGCACCACGATTAAATACGCGGTTAAATGGTTTAAACAACCAACGACCAAACAATTTATTAAGTAAACGCGTGAACGCATCTGGTTTTGCATCATGCGATTTTAATAACAATGCAGCAAGTGCAGGCGATAACGTTAATGAGTTAAACGCTGAGATAATCGTCGAAATTGTAATTGTAAGTGCAAATTGCTTATAAAACTGACCTGATAAACCGGTAATAAACGCAGTAGGAATAAATACAGCACTTAGTACTAGCGCAATGGCAATAATAGGGCCTGTTACTTCACTCATTGCAACGCGGGTTGCTTCAAGTGGCGATAAGCCTTTTTCAATATTACGCTCTACGTTTTCAACAACTACAATCGCATCATCTACAACAATACCTATGGCCAATACTAAACCAAACAACGACAAGGTATTAATTGAGACACCTAACCACTGCATTACGGCAAACGTACCAATGAGCGAAATAGGCACAGCAATTAGCGGAATAATTGATGCACGCCAGGTTTGTAAAAATACAATAACAACAATAACTACCAGCACAATTGCTTCAAGCAACGTTGCAATTACCGCGTCAATTGAGCCGCGAACAAATACCGTAGGGTCGTACACAATGTCGTATTCAACACCAGTAGGAAAATCTTTAGATAAGCGCGCCATTGTTTCGCGTACTTGATCGGAAAGCTCAATAGCGTTTGAACCTGGGCGTTGGAATATTGGCATTGCAAGAGCTGGTTGGTTATCAAGCTCTGCACGCAGTGCGTAAGTGTCTTGGCCTAAATCAACACGGGCTATATCAGATAAACGCGTTAACTGACCTTCGTCGCCTACTTTAATAATAACTTGTTCAAATTCTTCAATACTGTTTAAACGACCTTTAACGTTTAACAATATTTGAAATTGACTGTCGTTTGAAATTGGTTGCGCGCCTAAGCTACCTGCAGCAACTTGCTGGTTTTGCGAGCGAAGTGCTGTTACTACATCTGTTGCTGTTAATTCGCGTGCAGCAAGTGCATCTGGGTTTAGCCATACTCGCATTGAGTATTTGCCAGCACCAAACATACGAATATCACCTACTCCAGGTAAACGCGCAATTTCATCTTTAATGTTTAAATCGGCATAGTTAGATAAGTACGCTGTGTCGTGCGTTTTTTCAGGTGAATATAAATGCACTACCATGGTTAAATCTGGTGATGATTTTTCGGCTACAACACCTAAACGTTGTACTTCTTCTGGCAAACGCGGAAGTGCGCTGTTTACACGGTTTTGTACTTGTACTTGAGCACGGTCTAAATCGGTACCTAACGCAAAGGTTACCGTTAGTGTCATGCGGCCATCACTGGTACCTTGCGAAAACATATATAGCATGTTTTCAGTGCCGTTAATTTCTTGCTCCAGCGGTGTTGCCACTGTTTGCGCAATAACGGTAGGGTTAGCACCTGGGTAGTTGGCAGTAACAACAACAGTTGGAGGAACTACTTCTGGGTATTCACTTACTGGTAATTGGAATAGTGATATACCACCAGCAATTAAAATAACCAATGACAGCATGGCCGCAAATATTGGGCGCTGTATAAAGAAATGCGAAAATTTCATCAATAAACCTTAGTGCTTAGCCACAAGTTGTGCGTTGTCATTTAACAATGTAAATGCCACACCACTTGTATCAATTGTTACTGTTTGCGGAGAGATTGGCATACCAGGGCCTACGCGAGCTGGGCCATTTACAGCAATAACATCACCTTCGTTAAGGCCCGATGTAACCGCACGTAATGCACCGTAACGCTCACCAGTAGTGATAAGTTTGTATTCAAGTACGTTGTTTTCGCCAACCGTTAATACAAAACGATTTTTTAAGTCGGTACCAATTGCACGTTCTGGGATAATAATCGCGTCGCTAATAGAGTTGGCTGCAAGCTTAATACGTGCAAACGAGCCTGCGCGTAATTGGTTACTGTCTTCATTAAATACTGCACGTACACGTAATGTGCCCGTTGATGAATTAATTTGGTTATCAATAAAGTTAATATAGCCTTTGTATGCAAAATCGCTTTGACCCACTTTTTGCATTACAACAGTTTGGTGGCTCGCAGCAGTAACATCATTAAAGGAGCTATTCCATGTACGTTCATCAACATCAAAATAAGCATACATAGATTGGTTTGAAACAATTGACGTTAATACGCTTTGACCCGCAAGTATGTTATTACCTTTAGTAATATTTGCGCGAGAAATAATGCCATCAATTGGTGATACTACTGATGTAAACTCTAAATCAAGCTCTGCTGAAGTAAGTTGTGCTTGCAGTGCAGAAAGCTGTGCTTCGCGTTGGCGCAGTGTTGAAGTACGCGCTTGTGCTTGCTCAGTTGAGATTGCCTTACGGTCTAATAAGCGTACCGCACGTTTGTCTTCACTTTTAGCTTGTTCAAGTGCGGCTTCTGCGCTATTGATTTGTGCTTTTAAACTTGCAACAACCGCTGCAAATGGGCGATCATCTAATTGAAATAAAACATCGCCTTGCTTAACCACGTCGCCTTCTTTAAATTCAATGCTATCGATGATTCCCGATACACGCGGCATTAAAGCAACTTCTTGTGGAGACTCTAAACGAGTTGTATATGTGTGCCAGCTTTGTACCGGCTTAACAAGCACCTGTGCTACATCAATTGGTTGAAGTTGCTGTGCAGGTGCTGATTGAGCTGTGCTCTCATCAGCACAACCCGCAAGTGTTAAAGATGCCGCAGTAAGTGCAGCAGCAATTAGATGTTTGTTCATGAAGACGCTCCATTGTTGATTAGCCTCGCATAATACGGATTAAACCCGTGTGTAAAAACCATAGATTTTTAAATTCATTAATGCCAAAATGGCATCAATAGATTAGTTAAGGTGTAATAATGGATACAACAAGTCGACTTTTAATGTTACTTGAAGTGGTTGAGCAAGGCTCTTTTGCTAAAGCTGCAGAAATACGCAACATAGATCGCTCTGTTATATCTAAACAAATTAGCCGTTTAGAGGATGAGTTAGGCGTTAGGTTACTTAACCGAACCACGCGTTCATTTTCGCTTACAGCGGCGGGTGCCGAAATGATCAAAAAAGCCGCTGAGCTTAGAGAGCTGCTCGGCGAAACCGTACGCATGGCTGAAAACTACCATTTAGAACCGCGTGGCGTATTAAAAATCACTTCATCAACACTTATTGGTCGTCGTTATTTACAACCTGTACTTAATGATTTTCAAAAACGCTTTCCTCAAGTAGAAGTTGAACTGCGTTTAGACGATAGGTTAGTAGATATAGTCTCTGAAGGATTTGATTTGGCTTTTCGTGTAGGTGAGCCTAAAGATTCGTCACTTATTGCACGTAAAATTGCGCGTAACCGATTATTAATTTTAGCTGCACCGCAGTTTATTGAAACTTACGGTATGCCAAAAACAATCGAAGAGTTAGCGCAATTACCAGCAGCAAGCTATGCCAGTAATTCTATTCGAGTAGAAACAATAGATTATTACGATAGTAAGGGTGAACGCTGCGAGCAAAAAATAAAAAGTGTGTTTCGTGCTAATGATGCCGAGTCATTGTTAATGAAAACATTATCGGGTACAACTTACTTTGTCGCCCCTGCATTTATTATTGGTGATGAAATAATACAAGGTAAGCTAGTGCCTTTATTGACCGATGTAAAACTGATGGAGTTTAGTGCGATGTATGCCGTATATCCGCACCGAGATTTACCAGTGAGGACCCGGTTGTTTTTTGATGCTGTACGCGAGCATTTAGGAAAAGATAAACCGATTTGGGAAAACGGGATCCCCAATTTTGAGAAAATGTATTAAGTAACCCTGCTTAAGCAACTACCGTTTCGTAGTCATGTTCTTTTTTAAACTTACAATACACTTTATTGCGGCCAAATTGTTTTGCTTTATATAACTGTTTATCTGCTTGGTTTACAAAGCTTTCCAATGAATTAGTACTTTTAAATTTTGCAACACCAATACTGGTTGTAACATTAATTGCAAGGCCGTCAATGTCAAATGTGGTATTTTCAAAGCGTGCTCTTATTTGTTCAGCGGTATTAAGTGCAGCCTCTTCATTTGCAAAAGAGCTAAATAAAGCAAACTCTTCACCGCCTACTCTAAATACATACCCTCTACCAAGCACAACTCTTAGTAAAGTGGCCACTTCGATAAGTACTTGGTCACCGACACCATGGCCATGCCCATCATTTATCTGCTTAAAAAAGTCTAAATCGAGTAAAAACAAATATAACTGTGACTTATCTTGTAGTTCAACTTCAAAATAGTGGTTCATTGAAAGGCGATTACCTGCACCCGTTAACGGATCAAGTAACGCTAAATTTTTAAGGCGCTTTGAAAAATGTGAGCGGCTCCCTTCAAAAACATGAGAAATCGCCCAAATACTTAAATAAGCACAGAGTAGATTAAGGGATAAGTTAAAAGTTTCAAAGGGGGCAAGTGTAGACTTACTCCCTAAAATAAACACTTGGATAACTAATAAATTTGCAGAGAAAATTACACCATATTGTTTACCTAATAACAGGTAGTACAAAATAGGTAATGCAAATGACCATACAAATACACCATTACGAGGCGATGCTAAGGATGTACCTAAAATAACAATTAACGTTATAAGTACACACATTATTAAGGATTGCCAAAACTGTAGTGGACGGCGTATAAGTGAAATATAAGTAAATATACAATAAATAGAAAAACAGATTTCGATGTAGCCAAGCAATGGAAAGTTATTTACGGTTAAATTAAATCCCGCAAATCCTACCGATAAAAAACCAAAACAAAGACACATCCCTCTCAGAACGTCCTTTCTTAATGATTTAGTGCTATTAAGAGCAGCGATATCCATTCTAATCACTTAATAAAAATAAAAAGTAAGTTTAACGTGAAAATACAATTTAACAAGCCTTGTTGATATAAAACCATGTAGATACAACTAGTTATTTACATTTTAGGGATAATGTAGTGTATTTTAGAAACACGTTTGATGCTTTAGTATCACTAAGTGCCTTTAACAACTAGCCACCTAACATGGATAAATTAGTAGTAATACCAGTATTACCTTGGTGTAAAAGGTGAGTTGGCTTTTTGGTTTTAATATAACGAGATAACAATGCCATTAATTCACTGTTTGAACTGTCGTTCATATATTCTCTTAGCGAAATACCCTCTTCAGAAAACAGACACAAGTGCAGATTTCCTTTAGCTGTAACCCTTAATCGATTACAGGTACTACAAAAGTCGTTGCTGTAAGGCATGATCAAACCAATTCTGCCTTGATAATCAGGATGAGCAAACTCTTGAGCAGGACCTGCTGATGCACTACGCGCAACTTGCTGCCAACCCGTTTGTAATAACTGAGTTTTTAAAACTTGCCCAGAAACATGGTTAGCATCAAAAAAGGCTTTGTTGTCGTTTGTTTGCATCAATTCTATAAAGCGGATGGTAACGGGACGGTGTTTAACCCAATTTAAAAATGTATCAAACTCTTTTGCGTTGTATTGCTTCATCAACACGCTATTTATTTTTACCGAATCAATACCCGTTTCAAGCGCAGTATCAATACCTTTCATTACTGAGGTAAATTTGTCATGCCCAGTAATGGTGTTAAACATGCGCGAATCTAAACTATCAATGCTTACATTAATGGCGTTTAAGCCTGCATCTACCCAGTCATGAATATTCTTATGAAGGGAAAAACCATTGGTAGTCATTGCAATTTTTTTTATGCCCGCGACATCTTTTGCCGCGCGAACAACATCTATAAAATCTTTTCTAAGGGTTGGCTCTCCGCCGGTGATCCTTACTTTTTCGATACCATGGTGTGCAAACGCTTTAAGCGTGTTGCTAATTTCATCAATTGTGAGAAAGCCACGGTCTGGCCCGCCCTGATAACCATCTGGTAAACAATAAACACACTTAAAATTACATACATCAGTAATAGACAAACGTAAGTAACTAAACTCTCGCCCTGTTGGGTCGATTAGCATAAATAAACCTTAACTAATATCAACAAGTAATAACAACCTAATACCAATTTGCAATAATACTTAATCATTTAATTAAGAAAATTGGTATAAACAACACTACTTATTGATACATAAATAATAATTACATAAATATATTTAATAACTTAAAGGGGCAGCATAAAGCATACCCCTTTAGTTATTTTTGTTTTACGCTTCTAAGCCTTTTTTAAGTTCGCTTGGCTTCATTGGTAGGTCACGTAAACGCACGCCTACTGCATTAAATACAGCATTACCAATCGCAGGAGCAACCCCTATAACGCCAGGTTCGCCTAAACCAACTGGAAACTCATCGCTTTGTAAAAATTCAATGTCAATATCTGGCACATCTTGCATTCTTAGCGGTAAATAAGTATTAAAGTTAGTCGCTGATACTTGCCCATCTTTATACGTATTTGATTCATGCAATGCAAGGCTGCTGCCCCATAGTAACGACCCTTCAATTTGCGCCAGTGCGCCATCTGGGTGAACTATTAAGCCAGCATCTACAACAACATAGAGCTTTTTGAGCGTTATTTTACCACTATCACGGTTAACATGAACATGCGCTGCGGTTGCAAGCCATGCTGGCATGGTACGCTCTTGCCCTGAACTTACAGAAAAACCAATGCCTTCATCTTTTGCTAATTTAACAGAAGCTACTTTATCAGACACCGTTTTAAGCACATTACGTAAGCGCAGTGCTCCGCCAACGCTCTCAGGTGCTTTACCCGCTTGCTTGCCTTTACCGTCTAACATTTCAATTCTAAATTGAACTGGATCTTTACCTTGCTTATGGGCAATTTCATCAATAAACGACTCAAGGCTCCATGCAATCCAGCCAGGCCCTACTGAACGTAACCAACCAGGAGTAAAGGTGCTTTGTGCAACTTCGTTATTAATAGCGCGGGCACGATGACTGCTCATGCTGTACCAATGATCAGCGCCTGATGCCGAAAATGCATCAAATTTACCTTTGCCATCAACACCCGGTGATAAAAACCCTGGTGCCATTGCTTTAGTAGGCCAACCTGCAGCAAATGCATGCTCTAAACCAGTAAATGTACCATTTTTATCAAACGACGCTGTCATTTTTGCAGCAGATGCAGAACGAGACTGATCGAATAAACTATCGTCTGCTCGTGTAAATACCAGCTTTACTGGTTTACCTACTGCTTTTGCGGTTAGAGCTGCAGGTACAGTCCAATCACCAAATAATCGACGACCAAAACCACCACCTAAATAGTAAGGACGAATAATTACTTTGTTTTGTTCTATTTCGAGTGCTTTAGCAAGCGCAGGTAACGTAAGTGACTGCCATTGGTTACCAGTATGAATAATCCAATTTCCGTCTTTAAATTCTGCAACCGCATTTAATGGCTCTAGCTGATAATGACTTGCTGTCGCTGTGGTATACATTGATTCTAACGACTCACTGGCGTCTGCTTGGGTTTTCTTTATATCGCCTTCATCAACAAACAAAGTGCCCGAGTCGCGTTGCTCGCATAATCGCTTACCTTCTTTTTGAATATCAGCTTCAGATATATTTGCTGACTCACCCTTTTTATAACTCACCTTTAAAGCATCTACTGCTTTAATGGCACTTGGGTAACTATCAGCTAATACAACAACCCAGCCTTGCACTGTGTTACTAGGGTCATTTAAAATTTCATAGCCTTTGTAACCTTTAATTGCTTTTGCTGCACTATCGTCAACGTTTGTTACTGTACTGCCATAACGGGTTGGTGGAATAACTGGTCGCGCGTACAGCATGCCTTCAACTTCTACATCTATCCCGTATACTGCGGTGCCATTTGTTTTGGCTGGTATATCAAGCGCTTTAAAGTCTTGTTTAAGCCCAGTTAAATGACGTTTATTAGCAGGTTTTAGTGGAAGGTTTGCAACTTCATCGCTGGTAAATGTACGATTAAACTCGCCTTTTTTAACTATGTCAGCGTAACTAACCGATTTTTCGCCTGCAATAATATAGCCCTTTTCAGCACGACATTTATCTGCAGGCACGCCGAGCATTTTAGCTCCAGCTTCTATTAATGCAATTCGACCCGCAGCGCCGGCTTGAGATAATGGCTTAAAGCTTTGAAATACAGACCACGAACCACCCGTTACCATAAAGCCCCATTTTTCATGGGTATCTACGTAGGTAATTGATACTTTATCCCAATCACATTCAAGCTCATCAGCCACAATGCGCGCAAGAGCAGTACCAATATGTTGACCCATTTCAGCTTTTGCAATACTTACTTCTACGGCGCCGTCGGTGCTCATAGTCCACCAAATGGTGGGTGAGAAAGCCTGTTGCGCAATTGATTCTTTTGCACTGACCGAACCCGAAAATAACGCAGGGGCAAACGCCATGACTAAACCTGCGCTAGCAGTGCCAATCATAAACGAGCGACGATTTAAATTAACGGTTTCGCTATTTTTTTGAAATAATTTTTTCATTATCGGCTCCAGTTAAGCGTCTTGTGCATTTGGATCAAATATATTTACTACACTTTGTGACTCATCTGCAGCGCGTTGAATAGCAGTTTTAATACGTTTATAAGCCATACAGCGACAGTAGTTACCATTCATATGGCTTACTATTTCTTCATCTGAAGGACTTGGATTAGCTGCCAGTAATGTAGCAGCTTGCATTATTTGTCCCGACTGACAGTAACCGCACTGTGGTACTTGCTCTTCAACCCATGCTTTTTGAAGTGGGTGTTCGTTATTAAGTCCTTCAATTGTGGTAATGTTTTTTCCTGCAATTGCGCCAATTGGTAAAACACATGAGCGAGTTGCTTGCCCATCTAAATGCACCGTACACGCACCACACATTGCAATACCGCAACCAAACTTCGTACCTTTTAATCCAATTTCATCGCGAATAACCCATAACAATGGTGTATCTTCACTTGCGTGTGATTCAACCACCTTGCCATTAATTGTAAACGTCACCATAGCTTGCCCCTTGATTAAGCTTTATAACCCGTGTTTAAATTATTTAATTTAAACACGGGTTATAACAGTTAAGATTGTTGTAACTACTAATCCATAACACATATAGTTACCGCATCAGCTACATTAACAGCTAAATACCATAACCACTGCACTAAAGCGTTAGCGCAGCTAAAACTTATTTTGCCCTACTACTATTTTTTCACTCATTTTTAGCTATAAAATTACTTAGCTGCTTTTGAGTATCTATGTCTAAACTCGCACTACGTAAACTAATTGTATTGACGACCTCACTGCTGGAGCGCAGTAATTGCTGTGCACCTCTATCTGAAGTTAAGCTTGCAAGCTGAGATAAATCAACCACTGGGAATATAGCGGGTACACCTAAACGCTCGCCATAGTTTGCGCACCAGCGCGATGGATTACGTGTAAAACCAGTAACTAGCTCACTTAAGTGCGCTACTTTTAGCTCAACCTGATCCGCGAGCATAAATAAAATCCCATCAAAGGACTTATTTTTAAACACTGTTTGAGAAGCTATCGCGATTGAATTACCTAAACCTTGGCTCCATTGCTTGTTCTCAATGAGCTCTATGTTTTTATAACCTGCCAGTGCTTGTGATACTTCTTTATGCCATGCCCCGGTAACTACATATACAGGTGTGTCATCAAGTTCTTGAAGTGTATTTACTGCATGCTCAATCATTGTTTTGCCAAACCCGATATCAGCCGTTAATTTACAGCCGTTAAAGCGAGATGATTGACCTGCGGCTAAAACAACTTTTGCAATTAGCACGCCTCTTGCCCCCAATGGCTTAGCGATTGGGCGTTTTTGTCACACAGCACTGCATGTATTTCACTGATCAGCGATAGTGCAATACTCTCTGGCGAGTCGCCGCCTAAATTTAAACCGACAGGCCCAAAAACAGGAGACTTTATTTGTGAAACACGCGTATTTGCGTGCTCTAAAACTTGTTCACGTCTGTGCTTAGGACCCAATAACCCTATGTATTTAAACGGAACATCTTTAAATTGAGCCAACGTACTGGCGTCAAGTTCAACGCTGTGAGCCATTAAAATAGCAGCATCTACTTTATTAGTTATGCAATATTCTTTTAACTCACTCGGTGTGATGCGCAAAATAGCATCTGCATTTTTAAAATATTGCCTTTTTGCATTGGCAGCGCGTGTATCCCATACAGTTACACTCCAACCAAGTTGTTTGGCAAATTTATAAACCGGAACTGCATCGGCCCCACCACCCACTATTAATAAATGAGGCGGCGGATAAATAGAAGTTTGCAAGCACGTAGCGCCTTGTAATTCTACCAACTGCGCTTTGCGGTTCATTGATAAACCATGTAACTCATCATTTTGCGTAAATACACCACTACCGGCTGGCAAAATGGGGCTTACTTGTTGAAGGTATCGCCCTGGTTTATTCTCATTAAGTGCTTTAGATACAAGCTCTAGCTGTAAATAGTCATTAGCTTTGTGAATGGGCTGCAGTAAAATGTGTACTATGCCCCCACAACCAATGCCAAGTTGAAATGTTAAATCGTCTTCATCGGTGGCATCATAACTAATGGTTTTACTGGTTAAAGTACTCATTACTTGTTTAGCGTGGCGCTGTATGTCAGCTTCTAAACAGCCTCCCGAAAGCATCCCCAAGCGCTCGCCTAGGCTCGAAATAAGCATCATAGCCCCTAGTTTTCTGTAGCTAGAGCCTTCAATTTTGTACAAAGTAGCTAAAACCCATTCTTGGTTATCCCTATTGAGATACCAAGTGTTTAAGATACTTTTTAAATCTGTAACCATATATTGCCCTTTAAAAAGCATTTTTTGCGTTTAAAAACAAACCAGCCTAAACAGCTAATTTAAAACTTAATAATTCACGCACAATTTAGTTTTCTATTATATCGTTTAAGGTCTCAATTAACTCATCAAATTGATCATTAACGCTTTGGCGTTGTTTATCATTTAGAGTTAGGTTTAATTCGTAGAGTAAATTTATATATAAATTTAAGTTTGCTTCATTGCTTTTCAATAGTGCGTCGCTCATATAAAGTTCGCGCTCTTCAATAACTGTACTTAACTGATTTATAAATTCTTTTTTTGTAATTTCAGCATTTGTAAATACCTGTTTGGCTGCATTCAAACGGTTTTTCTTGTACTCTAACCACAGCGCTCCTGAGTCTCGATGTTGTTCATTAGTTGATTTAATCAGCGCTTTTTGTTGTTTATTAAGCTTGCCTATCCACTGCTCGTAGTATTCAAATTGCTCTTCCAAACGCTCACTTTTTCGCTCAAGCGGGGTTTGTTCGTTAAACTCTTCGCGTTCGTCGTTAATTTTTATTTGGATATTGTTTAAAAGCTCACCTCTTTGCTCACTTGATAAGGTTGCTCCAAGCTCAGCTAAAGGCAGTTTTGCGTACCCAAGTAGGTTCTGCCAATGTTGTTTTGCAAGCACAACCTGTGTTTTTAATTGTTTAGCCTCCAATGTTTGGTTAAACAATACTTTTATATTTTGTATGTCTTGTCTGTAGGCGGGTAACTGGGTAGTTCGGTGCCAATTTTGTGTTGTTGTAATTATGTTTTTTAGCTGTGTATTTTGCTTTTTATTTAAATCAACATAATCGTCAACCCAAAACGATGAAAGCCAACTCAAATTATTGTAAGTAAAAGATGCCGAACAACTACATAAAAACAACATACTTACAGCAAGGCATATCTGTTTTAGTTTTTTTGCTTTGAAATTATTAAGCATAACCTTCTCTATTATTTAGATTGTGGCAAAGCTTCAAAACTTATTTGATAATAATTATCATTTAAGCATTGACTTGCATTTAGATCTAACTGATAATCGTTCGCACAAACACAGTATAACGACCTCAGTGCCTACGGAAGAATATTCAGCAAGGATGCTGACACATTAAAAGAAGAGCGTGCCGCTTCGTGTTATTACTTACTCGACCCAAGTAATAACATCAAATATCACATTTACTTGCTACATTGCTCATATTAGTGACGGTTAATATGACTCAAAAAAGCCCTAACGGGCTTTTTTTATTTCTTTAAATTTTCTATAAAATCTGTATCTTACACTTCTTAAACTCGTTTACTTACCTTAAAAGTCCACCGCGCTATTATTTACATTTTATACGCACGATCTGATAAGGTATCGCCTTGCGTTTGCGCTAAAGCTGGCGTAAAACATAACAGTAGACACCCTTTTTTGCATCTATTTATAATAACCGATTTAGTCTCTGCTTAAATGCATTGAGTATTAAACGTTTAAAATGCGCAAATAGTGCAAAAATTTAATAATTTAGCATTTAACTAAAGTCTGTTTACCTTTCGGGATTAAAACTTGTTCTATTTAGGCGCTATTTAATCGCGGCAAGATATACTGGCCCTAAAACCTATCGTAACTATTACTAATTGGAGACATTAATATGTCACAGTTTAATTTGAAAGCACTCGTTCTTGCTGGCGTTTTACTTGCCAGCCCTTTCGCTCATGCAACATTAGAAGATGGCATAAGAGCAGCTAACGAAGGTGAATTTGCAGTCGCCCTAAAAGAGTTTCAATACCTTGCCGATAAAGGTTTTGCACCAGGAATTTACGAACTAGCTAAATTATACGAAGGTGGATACGGTGTAACACGCGATTACCGCAAAGCAGCTGCGCTTTATCAACAAGGCGTTAAAAAGAACCATCCGGATTCAATGTTTGCGTTAGCTGTTTTATACGACGAAGGTAAAGGCGTAAAGCTTGATCACCAAATGGCTGTTACCTTATTTGAAAAAGCAGCCAATAAAAACCTGCCTGCAGCTCAGTTTAATTTAGGTGTAATGTATTCCAATGGCGTGGGCGTTACGCGAGATTATGAAGCGGCACGCAACTGGTACGAAAAAGCAGCTGCAAACAATTACTCTTTAGCACAATTCAATTTAGCCCTCATGTATTTTGAAGGGCTAGGTATGCCAAAAGATTTAGAAAAGTCATACATTTGGAATACTATCGCTGAGTACAACGGCAATATGCAAGCGAGTCATAGCCGCAAACTTGATGAGCGTAAAATGCTGCCTAAAGAAATTGAAGAAGCTAAAGAAAAGGCCGATGCCATTTATGCAAAAATACAAGTGGGTACTTATGCTGGCGAAGGTCGCTTATTTTAAAGTTTAAGAGTTTAAGACCTTAGTTTGAAACTAATCTAAAAAGGCTGAATTACATAACGTAATTCAGCCTTTTTAATATCTTGATTTAGCAAGTTCAAAATCTATTCAACTTTACAAAATCAACATACTCTTATTTTATGTAAAGCCACTTTAGTAGCTTAATAAGAAGTTTGCTTTGTTTTAGCAGCATAACAATACGAGGATTAAACGAGCCCGATACTAACGTGTTTTTAGCATGGCTAAACGTTAAAAACCCTTCTATGCCATGATAATGCCCCATTCCTGAATGCCCTACACCACCGAAAGGGGCATCGTCAGCAGTTACTTGCACTAACGTATCGTTTATCGCCACAGTGCCACTGATTGTTTGCTTCATAATATATTCTTGAGCGTGCTTATCTTGCCCTAAAATATAAAGCGCTAACGGGTGATGATGTGCTTTAATGTAATCAATTACAGTGTCGAGCTTTTCATAACTCATTATTGGTAATATTGGACCAAACAACTCGTCTTGCATAAGCTGCATGTCGTCAGTAACTTGAGTAACGATATGAAGCCCCATACGATGCTTTTCTGCATCTTGTTGATTTTGTTCAAGTGGCTTGATGATGCTTGCGCCAAGCTCTTGTGCTTGCTCTAAGTAACTTGCTAAACGTTGATAGTGTGCATCACTAATAATAGAGGTTAAGTTTTTACCTTCAACACCCTCTTTAAAATGCTTTTTATATAGCTCACATAACTGCTGAATAAGTTGATGCTCAAGCGCTTTGGGTACAAATACGTAATCGGGTGCTACACATATTTGCCCTGCGTTGGCCATCTTGCCAAATAGTAAAGCTTGCGCCGCTTTTTTAATATCGGCATTTTGAGTAATAATAACTGGCGATTTACCACCGAGCTCAAGCGTTACGGGTGTTAAATTACGACTAGCCGAAGCCATTACTAATTTACCTACGGCCGTTGAGCCCGTAAATAATAAATGAGCAAATGGGAGAGATGAAAACTGCGCGGCTACGTCGCTACCGCCTTGTATTATTTTGCAATGCGTTTGCATGTCGTCTTTAAATATTTTTTCGATAACGACGTTTGTGTGAGGTGTAAACTCGCTTAATTTGAGCATGACTCTATTACCGGCAGCTATGGCGGTAAGCACAGGTACTAACGCTAGCTGAATTGGGTAATTCCACGGTGCAATAATACCGACTACACCCTTGGGCTGGTAATTAACACTGACTTTTGAAGGCCACAAACTTAAACCCACAGAGCGATTACTTGGCTTTGCCCATTTTGGTAGCTTTTTGATAATGTGCGCGAGTGTTTGAACCGTAGGTAATATATCGCCAAGTAGAGTATCGAAAGCGGTTCTGTAACCAAAGTCTTTTGAAGCAGCATCCACTAGCTCTTGCTCAAGTTCAACAATACGTACACGGAGTTTTTTTAATAAAACGAGACGTTTATCAATTGGCAAGTAAGGTGTTTCGAGAAAGCTTTTTTGCAATTCATCAAATTGAGGAATTAAAGGCATTGCCTGTGATGTGTCGGTGCTCAAAATAGATTACTCAATTTTTAAAGTTACCGCAGACTATAACCTTGTTCTGTTTTTCGAGCAATAACACTAATTTGCTTGAAAGCGTAATATATAACTTGAGTTTTTAAGGGTAAATCTACCCTAAGCAACTCTTTTGAACACTAATGGCGTGAATTTAACTGAAATAGATTAGATATAAAGAGTAGCTTTGCTTTAAGTTATAACTTTAAACAAAACTACTCTGATATAGGTTGGTTGGAACTAATTTAGTACAGTTTTAAAAGCCAAATACTTGCGCTGCGATAGTCATTGTCACTAGCGTAATTAATACAATGGCGACAATATTTAGCACAAAGCCGGCTCTTATCATGTCGCGCATTTGAATTTGCCCTGAGCCAAACACAATAGCGTTTGGTGGTGTCGCTACCGGCATCATAAACGCACAACTACACGCTATAGCTGCAGGAATAACCCAAACTAAAGGCGAACCTGTTATAGACTCTGCAACGGGTCCTAACAAAGGAAGAAAGCCAGCTGCAGTCGCTGTATTGCTAGTGATCTCAGTTAAAAATGTAATTAATGCCACAACAACAAGTACACTCATAACAAGTGGAATGGCACTAGCGCCTTCAATTAGGTGAGCAATAAATTCAGCAAGCCCTGATGACTTAATTTGAGATGCAAGTGTAAGCCCGCCACCAAATAATAATAAAACGCCCCACGGCACTTTAGCTGCGCTTTCCCAATCAAGAATACGTTCGTCACTGCCTTTGTTTGCAGGCAAAACAAATAGTAATAATGCAGCGGCAATCGCAATACCCGTATCAGAAATTTTAAGCCCTGTTATGTCGCCAAGTATAGGTCTAAATATCCAACACAGTGCTGCTAAAACAAACACAAATAACACGCCTTTTTCGGCACGTTGCATTATACCTAGGCTTTTTAGCTGCGTTGAAAACACCGCTTTTGTATCAATTTTTTGATCGTTTTTAACATTAGCATCTACTTTATACGCAAATTTGGTAAGCCAAACCCAACTAATAATAAGCATACTTAAAGACAGTGGTACGCCTACAATCATCCACTGAGCAAAGCCTATTTCAATTTGGTAACTGTCAGATAGGTATGCAGCCATTAATGCATTAGGCGGTGTACCAATTAAAGTAGCAATACCACCAATGCTTGCACCATAAGCAATTGATAGTAGCAATGCTTTGCCAAACCCTTCATTACTTGGGTCTGATTGCTTAACCAAATTGGTAATTGAAAGTGCAATAGGTAGCATCATTACGGCTGTTGCGGTATTAGACATCCACATCGACAAAAATGCAGTTACAAGCATCATTGCTAAAATTTGCAAACTTGGCTTTTTACCCGCATATAACATGGTGCTAAGCGCTATACGTTTATGTAACCCCCATCGCTCCATAGCGATAGAGATTAAAAATCCGCCTAAAAATAAAAATATTAGTGGGTGCGCATACGGTGCAGCCACACTTTTTATGGCTTCTATATCAGCAAGTGGTGATATTACCAAAGGGAGCAAAGCTGTAGCAGGAATTGGCACTACTTCACTTACCCACCACGATGCCATCCAAAATGCTAAGCCTGCTGTTTTAAATGCAGCAACCGACATACCCTCAGGTGGGTTTACTAGACAGGTAAGCAACATAACGCTTGGGCCCAGTAATAGCCAAAACCATTGCATACTCTGTTTTTTAGGAGAATTGTTTTTTAAAATTTGTTGAGTCATTACTTTTCCTAAAATTTATATTTAAGGCCAAGAGCAACACTGCTGTCGTCTTGTTCTTCTAAATTAAGATCGGTATATAAAAGATAAGCTGTAGTTTGCTTATCAAATACATAATCAAGGCCTGTGCTCCATTGCGTTGCCTCAGATGCTTGACGAAGAGTTGAGTCATCTTTAGCAAATTGAATTTTTGGCACCCACTTATCAAGTGTATAACTGGCACTTAATACGTAACCATTGCCCGACTTACTGCCATCTACTGATTCTGAATGCTGGTACAGCGCACCTAACTGTAATTGTTCGAACTTATAAACACCAACAAGGCGGCTTGCTTTTACATTGTTAAGTGAATCTACATGACTGAACGACACATAATATGAAGTACTTTTTAAATTACGGTCGCCATAAATAAGCGTAGCAGCAAAGCCTGCTTTATCGTCTTTATTGTCATCTTTTGGCGCATAAGTAAATGAAAACTGCGTATTATGCCAATAGTTTGAGGTGTAAGTTATAGTATCACCGAGGCGGTCTTGGCCTGCAATAACCTGTGCCATATCGGCTTGAGTTTCGTTAAAGTTATCGAGTTTACCTTCAGAATATTTAAAACGAGTGTCGTTACGACCTACAACAACTTCACCAAACGCGCCTTTTAAACCTAAGTAAGTATTACGTGCTGTGAAAGGCTCTTGCGTATCATCTTCTTCAAAACCTTTAACTTGTACCTCATATTTAAAAACAGCACTTAAATATTCGTTAAGTTTATGATCGCCCTTAATACCAATACGCGAGTATGGCGCTTCAATTTGAGTACCCTCTTCGGCATAACGCATTATGCCCGTATCAGTACTGGCAATTTGTACTTCAGCTTTACCGTATACAGCGTACTCTGCAGCAAAAGATGTGTGTGAAAACGTAGCTAAGCAACCATAGGATAGAAATAAAATACAGGTGTGTGTAGTTTTTGTCATCGTGTGCCCTAATTATTAGAATCTACTTGTTGTAGCGCTAATAAGGCAACTTTACTGCCAAGTGTATAAAAGCAATCTATTTCAATACCTTACTAAAATAAGTCGTTTAATTTAAATAAAAGGGTGTGAATTACCACACATAAGAAAGTAGGTCCTGTCACCAAACCCACACATTTAGTCAGTAAACATATCTCTATTAAGATTGTATTTACTCATTTTATCGTAAAGTGTTTTACGGGCAATTTGCAGTGTTTCCATGGTGTTTTTAATACTGCCGTGGTTTTGCTCAAGCGCGTACTCAATAAGTGACTGCTCATAAAAAGAGACTTTTTCAGATAAGCTTAAATCGGGAGATAAGCCACCTAATTGTTGTGTTTTAACTTCAGCAAAGGCAAGTTCGGCACCAAGTAATACAGCTCGCTCTGCTTGATTTCTTAGCTCTCTCACATTGCCCGGCCAGTCATAGGCAACTAACCGCTGTTGTATTTCGTAATTTACTGCCGCCGGCGGCTTATGATAGCGAGTTGCAGCAATAGAGCTAAAGTGTTTAAACAAAAGTAATATGTCAGCTTTTCGCTCTCGTAATGGCGGAATATTAACGTTAACCAAACTAAGTCTGTAGTATAAATCAGCTCTAAAATCACCCTTTTCAACTAACGCAAGTAAGTCTACTTTAGTAGCTGCAACAATTCTGATGTCTAAATCAATTGCTTTGTTATCGCCTACAGGTGTTACTTTTCGCTCTTCTAATACGCGTAATAACTTAACTTGCAGTGCCATTGGAGTGCTTTCTATTTCATCTAAAAAGACCGTACCACCTTGTGCATATTCAAACTTACCTTTTCGACTTTGAGTAGCCCCTGTATAGGCACCACTTGCTGCACCAAACAATTCGCTTTCTATTAACTGCTCTGGTACTGCGCCACAATTAATAGCAACAAAATTACAGCTAGAGCGATTACTTTGATCGTGTAGATACCGCGCTACAAGTTCTTTACCTGTGCCAGTTTCACCTTCAATCATTACATCGGTTGGGGTATCTATAATTGTGTTTAATAAGTGCATCATGTTTTGCATTTTAGGTGTGTCACCTAGTATGCGTACACCTGGAGCTGAGGTTTTCTGTACAGCCACTTTTAATGCGCGGTTCTCCATAACAAGGCTTCGTTTGTCGCACGCTCGTGCTATGCAATCAAGAAGATGTTCGTTAACTGGTTTTTCAAATAAATCATACGCACCTAATTGCATCGCTTTAACTGCTATCGATACATCAGCGTAACCAGTTAAAAATATTACAGGGAGCTCACTATCAAAAGCCGTTATTTGCTCTAAAAGCGTTAAGCCATCCATGTTCGGCATATTTATATCGCTCAGCACAACTCCAGCAAAGCGCCTATTGAGTTTGCTAAGAGCAGTACTTGCGTCATTAAAGCACTCAACGGTGTATCCTTCGAGAGTGAGCAATTGCTTTAAAGAGTCTCTGATCATTGCTTCATCATCAATGACTATTATGTGATTACATGGGGAGCTATCAATCATCTTTATTTTCCTGCCTGTTAGAGAGGCTAATTATAAATTCAGCCCCGCCTTCAACTCGATTGTGCGCGCTCAAACAACCA
Organism: Pseudoalteromonas sp. RB2-MNA-CIBAN-0110; assembly: GCF_040309305.1. Taxonomy (NCBI): domain Bacteria; kingdom Pseudomonadati; phylum Pseudomonadota; class Gammaproteobacteria; order Alteromonadales; family Pseudoalteromonadaceae; genus Pseudoalteromonas; species Pseudoalteromonas sp. RB2-MNA-CIBAN-0110. The sequence goes on from NZ_JBEOOQ010000001.1 coordinate 202,769, forward strand.
TTAAACGAATCTATTATTTGTTTTGATATAGATAAACCAAGGCCTAAACCTTTACTTGATTTAGTACTATAAAAAGGTTCAAATAAATTACCAAATGCATGTTGCTCAATACCAGAGCCAGTATCTAAAATCGACAGTTTTACTCGCTCTTCAAAACACTCCAGCTGAAAACTTAAGTTACGAATAATTGCGCCATTCATAGCTTGGCTAGCATTAGTAATTAAATTAACGAGTACTTGTTCAAATTTAAGCGAATCGACCCACACAACGACTGTTTCATCAAACTGAGGTGGCTCTACTTGTACGTTATCTTGCTTTAACTGCGCGCTAGAAATCATTAATGCGTTATTAACAAGCCCTGCAAGAGGGTAAGGTCTGAGCTGCATTTTTGAAGGTTTACTAAAATGCTTTAACTGACCTACAATTTGGTGCACTCGATTAACTAATCCCTCAATCACTACTAAGCTTTCACCAAGTGCTGAAGTATTTCCTTTAGCTAATAAACGCTTTGCTGAAGCTAAATAAGTATTAATAGCACTGAGCGGCTGGTTTATTTCGTGGTTGATTCCTGCACTTAGCTGTCCTATTGTCGCAAGCTTTGCAGATTGAACTAAAGCCGTTTGTACTTTTTCCAAAGCCTGAGTGCGCTCAAGGACTTCAAGTTCAAGGCTATGTCTGGAGTACACCAGCTTTTTATAACCCGCAAACCGAGTTAATAAAATATAACTAATAATAATAACTAAGCTACAGATAATAAATACCCAAAATAAGCGAGGCAGTTGAGCTGAATTAACTTTTGTTATATCAACGAGTACGTTCATTGTGGCATTAAAATATCGTAAAGGTCTTTGCGACATTACGTAAAGTTTTTTATCTATTTTTAAATGTTTAATACCTTCATTAGAAAATTGAAACTGCTTTATATACAAAGGCTGATGATCTAAATAAGCCCGACGTGATTTAATATCTCTGCGCATAGTTATATCAAGTTCAGTGAAGCTGTTTAATCGCCACGTTTGCATATCTGACATTGCAATTACCTCATCTGCAAGCTGCAAAAAAAAGTGACTACCCTTTGAAGTATTTAGAAGCTCTCTGTCATCCTCAAATTTACTTACATTCACTTTTAACACAACAACACCAATGGCTTTATTGTCGCGATATACTGCTTGTGAAAAGTAAATACCACGCTCTTTAGAGCGCATGCCTAATGCAAAGTACGCTACTTTTTCGCCTGCAAATGCACGTTTGAAATAAGGTCTAAACGCAAAGTTGCTACCTAAAAAAGTATAATCTGCTTGCCAATTACTACTGGCAATAACTTCGCCTTGAGTATTTAGAACAAAAATATCTGAGGCACCGCTAGCTTGTTGAATATCAGCAAGGTAGTTATTAATAGCGTTATAGTGCTGTGGCTGCGCATCTACAAAGTCTATCATTAACGAGTTATAGGTAAGTAACTGGGGAATAGCAGAAAAACGAGCAAGCTCAGTATCAATATAGTTATTTAATTGCGTAACTTGGCGCTCAGCCTGGTAGGTTGCTTGCTCAACATCATGAGAACGACCAAGCCAAAACGTAACAACTAATATAAGTACGAGTAACACACAAACAGTAATGATTTTTTTAGAAAAAGAAAACATGAAGAACTCGCAAAAAATAGCCAAGAAAATTTTAGGGCGCTAGTGTAACGGCTAATCTCTAGCAGAGATATAAACTTTTTGTTAACAACAGTTTTAAAGTGTTTAAAAACAAAAATCGCCGTAAACAACTATGTTTACAGCGATCTGTTTAGCATTAAATTAAAAAACAATTAATTTGTAGCTAATGTTGATCTATTTTTAACATATTTATATAAGCCAATTAACGACGCTGCAATCCAAAATATTTCGATTACAAAGCTCGCTAAATTAAAGTTATAACAAAGGCTAATTAACAGTAAAATTGCCCCTGTTAAATTCATCATATTATACGTTAAGCTAGCTGGAGATGTTTTACCTAGCTGCAGTAAAAAAAATGAACCAACTACTAAAAAAGTACCTGTCATGCCTATGATGTCAAATAAGAGTGCTATCACGAAACTATCCTTTATCCATTTTTAAATAACCCAATAAACTGGCCCGATCCATGGGGAGGGTATTTTTTCATTCATTGAAACAGCAAACCGGGCGATTCTATCAATATGGTAAATTCTAACAAGGCCATATGTCCGCATGCACAAGGCTTTATACTTATTCGCTTAATTAAGTATTATTGCAGTTTAATATTACTTCATATACCTTATTTAAAGGTTACTTTGCCGCCAATTATTTTATAGGCAGGCGCACCGCGAATAATCGCTTCTCGGGCAAATGGCCGGCTACAGTTAGGGCAAATACAAGCCTCTGTTGTAAAGTCTTGGCTAATACGCTCTTTAAAGCACTTAACTAATGCTCCTTTCCCCCCTTTTCGATATTTAAATAAAGAGCCTTTACAAGCAGAGCAAAAAATATCAACCGTTTTAGTAGGGCCTTTTTTGTTGGGTTTTGCCATTACGTCCTGCGGTATTATATAAAGAGTAATTAGCAATTATATCAGTTTAGATGGGTAAAGGTTACCACCTCTGACTTAGAATTTAGATACGGCAAACTTAATCTATAAAACCCCATTACATATAACCTTTATAAAATAAACACATCCTAATCTTTAAAAAAGAAGCGGTTTAACTGAGATGACAATACATTCATATTAAAAGGTTTGACTATAAACCCTGATACCTTAGCTGCAATAACTTGCTTAACTTTATCTGTACTGTCTTCACAAGTAACCATTAAAACGGGAATATCAGCGAGTTCTTTATCTTTTCGAATGTTAGTAAGTAAACTAACGCCATCCATTTTTGGCATATGAAGGTCAGTAATAACCAAATCGAAATGTTGATTACGCAGAAATACCAAAGCTTGCAATCCATCAGTTGCTTCAACGATATTGCTATACTCTAGTTTTCTAAGCATATTAATTAATACGTGTCGCATGAGTGGCATATCATCAACAACTAATATTTTCATTAGTTTCTTTACCAAATTGTATAATGGGATTATATAAAACTACTCTACTCGTAGATAAGGATCAAATTTGGATTTGCTGATTATTTAAATCTTACGGCCATATCCCTAAAATGAGCCCCATTAACGAAAATTGTAAAATATGGTACCCCCCGTTAATTAAAAAAAGCTTTAGAGGGCGTTGCTCAAATATATAACTCAATCCAAATGAACTACTGATCCAAAAAAAGCCGATCACGAAGCCGGTTCCTATACTTTCACCTACGCTTGCATCCTTACCTAAAAAAAGAGATAGCATTAAAGCCGCTATAAAAACTAAAAAAAAACTGCCACCAAATATCAACTTAGGGTTAGCCGATTGTAAATCCAGATCAGTTAAGCCAATACTTTCTAGCCATGCATTTTTAAAGAGAGCTTTTGAATACCATATACCGCCAAGCATAAAAGAAGACAGTGCAGCCACTAGTATCGCAAAATAATCTACATCTAAAAGGTTCATACAAACAGCCGTATACAAAAAGTGTAATACCGTTTGGTATTAAATATTAACGGTATAAAGATACTCCCAATGTAGTTATAAATAGGGGATTGAGCAAATGGCCTTACTTAAATTAATTTTTGGTATAGAAGGTAATTATAAAAATAAAATTTATAAATCGCCAAATTTTGCATTGGTCAATAAGGCTAAATCAGTTGGCGAGAGTGCTATTTCTAAGCCTCTTTTTCCGGCGCTCACATAAATAGTGTCAAAGAGAGAAGCACTGCTATGAATAAACGTAGCTAGACGTTTTTTTTGTCCAAGCGGACTCACCCCTCCTAAAATATAACCGGTACTAACTTGTACTTTTTGTGGGGCAGCCATAATTACTTTTTTAGCACCACATAGTTTAGCTAACTGTTTTAAATTGACTTGTTGAGATACTGGCGTAACAGCAACAATCAGTTGCCCTTCATGTGTTTCAAGTACTAAGGTTTTAAATACATGTGCACTGTCTAAATTTAACTTTTCAACGGCTTCAAGCCCGTAATGACTATTATTCTTATCGTGCTCATAACTGAGTACTTCAAAGGTTTTTTTTTGCTTTTTAAGTAGATCTATTGCTGGTGTCATGCTGTTTCATCTTTTTTATTCACAGTAACAAAAATTAAGTTTAAAGCAAAAAAAAACGACGCTAAAAGCGTCGTTTTTTTGTTCATAATAATTTAAATTTATTTAGTTAAATCATCAAAAAACTTTTTAACACCGTCAAAAAAGCCTTGCTCTTTAGGACGGTTTTTAGAGCTATCTGTGCCCATGCTTTCATCTAACTCTTGAAGTAGTTCACGTTGACGCTCGTTAAGATTAACTGGCGTTTCGATTACCACTTTACAAATTAGATCGCCTTGTGCACCACTGCGTACAGACTTAACACCTTTGCCACGCATACGGAACATTTTGCCCGTTTGAGTTTCAGACGGTATTTTAAGTTTTGCACGACCATCAAGTGTTGGCACCTGAATTTCGCCACCAAGGCCTGCTGTAGTAAAGCTAATTGGTACTTCACAATATAAATTATTCGCTTCACGTACAAATATTTCATGTTCACGAACCGATACTTGCACGTACAAGTCGCCCGACGGCGCGCCATGCATTCCGGCTTCGCCTTCACCCGTTAAGCGAATACGGTCGCCTGTATCAACGCCAGCTGGAATTTTAACTGAAAGCGTTTTAGTTTTTTCTACGCGGCCTTGTCCATGACAACTGTTACAAGGGTCTGAAATAATTTGACCTTGTCCCTGACACGTTGGACACGTTTGCTGAACAGCAAAGAAACCTTGGCGCATTTGCACCTGGCCAGCACCATGACATGTAGTACATGTTTTAGGCTTAGAACCCGCTTTAGCACCACTGCCATCACATGGCTCACAACCAACCCATGTAGGTACTTTAATTTCAACTTCTTTACCACGAACAGCTTCTTCTAAGCTTAAGTCCATGTTGTAACGTAAATCAGATCCACGTTGTTGACGAGATTGACGTCGACCACCGCCGCCACCAAAAATATCGCCAAATACATCGCCAAATACATCACCAAAGTCGCCATGTCCGCCACCAAAACCACCGTGACCACCGCCACCACCTTGTTCAAAGGCTGCGTGACCATGTTGGTCATACATTTGACGTTTTTGATCATCGGTTAGTATTTCGTACGCTTCTTTAACTTCTTTAAATTTTATTTCGAGATCTTTATCGCCTGCGGTACGATCTGGATGATATTTCATCGCTAAGCGTTTATACGCTTTTTTTATGTCTCGCTCACTCGCATCTTTGCTTACGCCGAGGACTTCGTAATAATCGCGTTTTGACATATCTATCACACTACTCTTTTCTGTTTACAGCGTAAGCTGCTGGATAAACCGATAAATCGCATCGATTTATCATTGAATTTTTAAACCTTGAATACATGCAAAAGGCGCGACAAGCTATTGCTCGCGCGCCTCAATTGTTCATCCTAACCTAAACACCTAACTGAGTTAAGTGTTTTTGGCTAGCGAGAAGCGGTAGCAACAATTACTTGTCGTCTTTCACTTCTTCGAACTCTGCATCAACAACGTCGTCGTCTTGCTTAGTTGACTGTTGTTCGCCAGCGTCTGCTGAACCTTGCTGTGCTTTCGCTTGAGCAATTTCCATTAGTTTTTGAGACTTTTCAGCAAGAGCTTGAGTTTTAGCTTCAATCTCTTCTTTATTGTCGCTCTTAATTGCAGCTTCTAAATCTACAACAGCCGCTTCAATTGCTTCTTTGTCTTCGTTTGGTAATGCATCGCCAGCTTCTTCAATTTGCTTACGTGTACCGTGAACTAAAGCGTCAGCTTGGTTACGAGCAGCTACAAGTTCTTCAAACTTTTTATCGTCTTCAGCATGTGCTTCTGCATCACGAACCATCGCTTCAATTTCGTCATCGCTTAAGCCTGAAGATGCTTGAATCGTAATCTTTTGCTCTTTACCTGTATCTTTATCTTTCGCAGATACATGTAAGATACCATCGGCATCAACATCAAATGTTACTTCGATTTGTGGTGTACCACGTTGTGCTGGACGAATACCTTCTAGGTTAAATTGACCTAGAGATTTATTGTCGCTTGAACGTTTACGCTCACCTTGAAGTACATGAATTGTTACAGCAGATTGATTATCTTCAGCTGTTGAGAACGTTTGCGATTTCTTAGTAGGAATCGTCGTGTTTTTCTCAATCAATGCAGTCATTACTGAACCCATTGTCTCAATACCTAGAGATAATGGAGAAACGTCTAGTAATAGTACATCTTTAACGTCACCAGCAAGTACACCACCTTGAATCGCTGCGCCTACGGCTACTGCTTCATCAGGGTTAACATCTTTACGAGGTTCTTTACCGAAGAACTCTGCAACGATTTTTTGTACTAAAGGCATACGTGTTTGACCACCAACAAGAATAATGTCGTTGATGTCGCTTACTGATAAATCAGCATCAGCAAGTGCACGTTTAAGTGGCTCAATTGTTTTAGTTACTAAATCTTCAACTAGTGACTCAAGCTTAGCACGTGTTAGTTTCACGTTCATGTGCTTAGGACCAGATGCATCAGCAGTTACATACGGAAGGTTTACTTCTGTAGACTGTGCAGATGAAAGTTCAATTTTTGCTTTTTCAGCAGCTTCTTTAACACGTTGCATTGCAAGCGGATCATTTTTAAGGTCTAAGCCTTGATCTTTCTTGAATTCAGCTACTAAGTAGTTGATTACGCGGTTATCGAAATCTTCACCACCTAAGTGAGTGTCGCCGTTTGTAGCAAGTACTTCAAAAGTGTGCTCGCCTTCAACTTCATCAATTTCAATGATTGATAAATCGAAAGTACCGCCACCTAAGTCATATACTGCAACTACGTTTTCGCCACGGTTTTTATCCATACCGTAAGCAAGTGCCGCAGCCGTTGGCTCATTGATAATACGTTTAACTTCAAGACCCGCAATACGACCAGCATCTTTCGTAGCTTGACGTTGTGAATCATTAAAGTATGCAGGTACTGTGATTACGGCTTCAGTTACTTCTTCACCTAAGAAGTCTTCAGCTGTTTTCTTCATTTTTTTCAGTACTTCAGCAGAAATTTGTGGTGCAGCGCGTTTTTCGCCGCCCGCTTCTACCCATGCATCGCCGTTATCAGCTTTAACAATTTTAAACGGCATGATGCCGATATCGCGTTGTACTTCTTCGTCTTCAAAACGACGACCAATTAAACGCTTAATTGCAAATAATGTGTTTGTCGGGTTAGTAACCGCTTGACGCTTAGCAGATTGACCTACTAATGTTTCGCCGTCTTGCGTGTAAGCAATAATAGACGGGGTTGTGCGATCGCCTTCCGCGTTTTCAATAACACGTGCTTTGCCACCATCAAGTACTGCAACACAAGAGTTTGTAGTACCTAAATCGATTCCAATAATTTTACCCATGAAACTTCTCCAACTTCAATATTCGTTAATACGTTCGATGACATAGTAAATAGGGATGCGCCAAACTTATTTCAACTGTAAAAATGAAAAAAAATTCATTTTTTATGATTTATTTACAAAATAACCCTAATAATTGTAAGGAATGGTGATTTTTACACCGCCAGGGACGCTTTTAATTACTGGTCTGACTAGTTTGATTGTGTTATAAATTTATTAAATCGCACTACAAAAGGATATCTTCTATGCATTTTGAACAATTACTTCAGCAAGCTTCAAAAATTGGAAATTTAGACAATACCGAACAATCAACTAGCACAATGCAATTCCCAGAAAACTGGTGTCAGGGCAGAACTGCTTTTGGTGGGCTTTCGGCTGCTCTGTTATATCAAGCAATCAGAGGCAAGGTAACGGATGATCGTCGCTTACTTTCACTCAGTACTAATTTTGTAGGGCCATTACTTGCCGATACCTCTTTTTCATTGTCTGTTGAAATACTGCGCCAAGGTAAAAGCAGTACACAGGTACTTGCCAAAGCGATTCAAAATGAACAAGTGTGCGTAATTGTACAAGCGTGTTTTGCTAAAAGTAGAGAGTCGGGTATTAATGTGCCTGTTTCGAAGTCTTTGGGTTTAAAGCCAGTAGATGAGCGCCACACGTTACCTTTTATAAAAGGTCAGATGCCTGAATTTTTCCAACATGTTGATTTATGCCCCCAACAAGGTGCTATGCCATTTAGTAGTGCAGAAACTTCTCACTTAGGTGGCTGGATGCGGTTTAAACATACGCCCGAACAAATAACTGAAGCCCATGTGATTGCACTTACCGATGCATGGCCGCCAACACTTTTACAAATGTTTAAACAACCCGCTCCTGCAAGTAGCATGTCGTGGTATTTAGAATTTGTGCAAGAGCCAAACTTAACACCTGGAGAATGGCTTGGCTTTGAAGCAATTACTCATCATTCAAAAGATGGTTACGGTTTAGAGGATGGCTGTATATGGTCGCAGTCGGGTGAGCTAATAGCGCTTACACGTCAAACAGTGGCTTTATTTGATTGATGAATGGGTTTGGCCTTCATCAACAATCCTTTTATAAGTACCATTTTGCTTGATGAGCGCCAAACCAATATCAAACTCAGTAGCTAAAACGAGGTTATTAAAATAAGCAGGTCGATCTGCTTTTGGAAATAAAGTGTAAATTTGCACAGTTTCGGGGGATTTATGTTGATTGTAGTAATAGTAAAAAATACGCTTATCTAACACAATTACATCAACCCAACCTTTTAACAGCTTATCTACCTGCGCTTTTTGATTAATAACCTCTTGATATGAGCTAAAGTGTTTAACATTCCTTTTAAATATAGGAGGCAGATATGCCGTTGCATTTTGAAAAGCAAGAACGTTTTTATTAAACATGCCTTCTATTTTATCGATGTTATATTTATTTCGCTTGAGTGTAATGGCCACATTTTCGTAACTAAGTACCGTTTTACTTGGATAAATACCCGCACTAATTCCTCCAGCATAATTTAAAAGTATATCTACTCCATTATTATGTAATTGATGCTCAGCGCGTTTATTCGACATATATTGCACATTAATATTGGCAAATCCATTGGCCTTTAACGCGGCTTTTATTAAATTTAGGTGTATACCCGAGTCCGTTTTTACAAAAACATAGGGTGGAATTGATGCGCTCGCAGCGATCATTACCTCTCGCTCTTTATTAATAGCCACAGCATTTTGCGAGCAAATAAAGAGCCACATTAATATGTAGTAAAAATAATATTTCACACGCTTCCTTTATATAACGAACAGCTTGATAGCAGAACGCGTTGTATTAATGTATTAAATATAGCAAAATTAAAGAAATATTCTTCTTGCTTGGTATTAAATTGCAAACTGTATGCCCCTGCTGCGATCTGATCATAGATATACCTCGCATAATCGCAAAACAAATGGCGATATGCCCACATTGCCACCATAAACTTTGCGAAGCCGATGTTAATCACGATAGTCGTATAGTTGCACTAAGCTTTAGCGCACTATTAATGCTGCTGAGCAGTATGTTTTACCCTTTTATTTCTTTTAGCAGTAGTGGTATTACTCAAACTATTACTCTGCCCGACGCGGCTCGAATTTTATTTAATTACGATAGTGAACTGCTTGGCTTATTTATTGATTTGAGCATTATTGCTCTGCCTATGGGTTTGCTTCTTATTTTAATTCCTTTGCATCTTGGGCTTTTAAAAACATTACCAGAGGGCATAGCAAGGCGACTACTAAAGTTCACCCTTGCGTTAGAGCCCTGGATTATGTCGGAAATATTTTTAATTGGCGTACTTGTTAGTATGGTTAAAATCATGTCGCTGGCTGATATTAGCTTTGGCACGAGTTTTTGGGCTTATGTGGGGTTTGTTATTTTATACATAGCCGCGCTTGTTCACTTAAATCGCCCACGCTTATGGGCTCAAATAAAGCCTGTAAAAGTACTCGAAGGCGCAGAGCATGCTAAACGTGCAATAGATGAAAATATTAAAGCTTGCCATGTGTGCCATCAACTTTGTACAGGTAATGTATGCCAGCGTTGCCATACTAAAACACATGTCAGAAACCCTTACAGCGTACAAAAAGCAGCAGCTTGGCTAATTACCTCTGTTGTTTGTTATATTCCAGCTAATGTTTTGCCTATTATGCATACCACTAGTCTTGGGGATGAATCCCCTTCAACTTTAATTGGTGGCGTAATTACACTTTGGAAAAGTGGCTCCTACCCTATTGCCGCTATTATATTTTTAGCCAGCGTTGTGGTGCCACTTGCTAAAGCTTTTGTATTGAGCTTTTTATGCTTTATGGTAACGAGACCTGCCAATAGACATACAAAAAGTTACACCCGAATTTATCAACTGACTGAGTTTATTGGAAAATGGTCGATGATAGATGTATTCGTGGTTGCTATTTTAGTTGCCTTAGTTCAACTGGGTAATTTAATGTCAGTAACACCAGGATTAGGCATTGTATTTTTTACAGTTATGGTAATATGCCAAATGATGGCTGCCCATGCCTTTGACCCACGCTTGTTGTGGGATTCCCCTAAAAACAAAAAATCAGAGAACAAAGCATGACCGAAACTGCCGAAATAACAAAAGAACCGAAAATTTCCGCTATCTGGATCATTCCGGCAATTGCGCTGTTAGTGGGCATGTGGATGTTATACCAATACCAAGCTAATAAAGGCCCTACAATTTTTATCGAAATGCCACAAGCTGAAGGCATTATTGCAGGTAAAACTGAAATAAAAGTGCGCAGTGTAAAAATAGGTCAAATTGATCATGTTCGACTATCAGACACCCAAGACAGCGTTATTGCCCGTGCGCAAATAGACAAAAACTACAATAACTTATTAACTGATGATGCCAAAATTTGGGTTGTAAAACCACGCATTGATGAAACGGGTATTAGCGGAATGAGTACGCTATTGTCTGGTGTATATTTAGAGTTTTCACCCGGTGAAAGTAAAGAGCTAAAAGAGCGTTTTAAATTACAAGACGAACCCGCCCTCATTGGTAAAGATGTGAAAGGTGGCCGTTTTAAATTAATGAGTTACAACGCTGAAGTGCTTGATGTGAGTACCGGTATATTTTTCAAAAATTACAAAATAGGTCAAATAGAAACCGCCACTTTTGATTGGGAAAACCAGGCAATGAAGTACGGCGTATTTATTAAAGAACCTTATCAAAATCTCATCACCATGAACTCTATTTTTTGGGTGAACGCAGGGATTGAAATTGACCTATCTGCCGATGGCATCAATATTAATACGGGCTCTTTAAGTAAACTTTTAAAAGGCGGCATTTCGGTTGGCTTACCTGAACAACAGGCCCCGGGTGAAATAGCACAAGATGGGCATAGCTTTTCGTTAAGCCAAAGCTATAAAGAAGCGCTAGAAGAGCGCTTTTACGATTTTGATTACTACCTCATTGAATTTGAACAATCAGTTCGAGGACTACGCACAGGTGCTCCTGTCGAATATAGAGGTATGCGTGTAGGTACTGTTGTTGAAACCCCTGCCAATGTAATTATTGACGGTAAACCTGCCCACTTTAGAAACCATAATACGGCGGTTCCAGTACTTATAAAAGTAGAATACGGACGCTTGTATCACGACAGTGCCTCAGCTAAAGAGTATTGGCAAGGTAGTTTAAAAGGCTGGATTGAAAGTGGTATGCGCGCCTCGTTAAAGCCTGGTAATTTATTAACGGGTGCAGTATACGTTGATTTTGATATATACCCAGATGCACCGCAAGCACACCTAGGTAAACTTGTGCAGTATGATGTTTTTCCGAGTATTTCTAGCGGCATAACCGTATTAGCAGACCAAGTCTCTGACGTACTTAATAAAGTAAATAACTTAAAAGTTGAAGGTAGCTTAGAACAAATGCAAGCCACATTTACCGATTACCGAGCGCTTGCTAATGAAATGCGAGAGTTACTAAGCCAAAAAGATACACAAAACTTACCAGGCGACTTTAATCGTAATTTCGAAAAGATGACAAAAAGTATGGAGCAGTTTGAAGTAACTATGCGCCAATTTGATAAAACCATGGCCAGTTACCAAGCAGGTTCTGAACTCCATCATCAAATACAGCAAACATTAAAAGAGTTTAAACGTTTAAGCGAGGGCCTACAGCCTCTAACTCGCGGATTAAACGAGCAACCTAATATGCTAATTTTTGATAAATCATTACCAGCAGATCCAAAACCAAGGAAGCAATAATGAAATCGTTATTTTTAACTGCAAGTTTATTATTACTATTGGCAGGTTGTAGTTCATCAATACAAACTGCGACACAGTATTACCAGTTTGAGCAGCCTATTGGTGCCTCTTCTCGAAATGTGACAGACACAGACGCGCAACTAAGAATACAAACAGTTGTACTTAGAGGTGCTTTAAATAATTTAGGTATTGCTATGAAAATAGATAGCAACCAAATTCATGCCGCAAATTACAACCTGTGGGGCGAATCGCCGGATGTAATGCTCACTGCAACAGCCCAGCAAACTCTTTTTAATGCTATGCCAAATTGGATGGTAATAAAGGGCTTGCCGGTAATTACTGAACTCGATCAACAAACGTTTTATGAGCTTGAATACGAAATTCACCACTTTAATGGCGACATGGAAGGTAACGCTGATATTTCAGGGCTTTGGCGTTTATATTACACACACCCTGAAACAGGCCGACGTCTTATAAGTATTCATAATTTTTCAAACCTAGTGCCTATAGATGATGATGGATACGACGGTTTAGTTTCAACGCTTGAAGCAACATGGCTAAATATAAACCTAAATGTTGCAAAACAAATAGAACAAGCAAGACTTTAATCATTAAGTGAAAATATAATTACGGCGGTTTTATCATTATTGATAACCGCCTTGCCCTCTATTTTAAAGCCCAATTTTAACAACACACTCTGCGATGCCCTATTATCAGGTGATGTTATTGCACACAGTTTTGTAATTCCAAATTCATGCTTATGGTGCAAAAGTGCGCTGGCCGCTTCAAAAACATGGCCTTTTTTTTCAAAACCACTTACAAGAGCAAAACCTAAATCAGGTTGTTGTAACGCTGCTCGTTTATAAAACCCAACAACGCCAACCACTACAGCATTATGCAAAGTAATAATGTAAGGCCCAAAGCCTTGGCGTACATGAGAAGCAATAAATGACTAGGGCCTGTTGACCTTTCAGGATTAAAATTTGTTCAATCTAGGGGCGATTTAATCGCGGCGTGAGGTTTGTAACCTAGTGGGCTAAGTAAAAACCGAGCAACAAAGAGTTAATTGCCCCTAGGTAGAACCCTTCGGGCAGCGCATGTTTGGCATTTATGCTGTGTTATCGCCTATTTATGGGGAATAACCACACTACATAGGCTCTGCCTTGCCTAAATACCAAACATACTGCTGCAAATTTAACCTCGAAAGATAAACAGGCCCTATAATATACGACTTGGCATCATCAAGGGTATAAATTGCTTTATCGCCAATGTGCTTTATAAAACTAGCCTGATTAACTAGCTTAAGTAAAACAGCTGCATCAAACTCATTTGCATGGCGCAACAACAGTCGATTTGTTTTAAATACTGCGTTCAATGTAAGTTCCTCTAAAAAACTTTGTTTTGCATGTAACTTTTTGTTGACTGAAATTAAAAAGCGGATTATTTTTGCGCCGATGTTTTTACAGGCACAACAATAGCGGTTTGCACTCCTTGCACCGTCTGGCGCCAAAGCCAACGCGTTTCATTTAAACAGCTATTTAACATAACTGTTTATGTGTCCCTCCCTCGCGTACAAAAGCAGTGACTTGGAAAATGATTTAACAACAAACTTATCATCTTCTTTGTTTTTGTATAAGCAGCTTGAAAATTAATTTAATTTTGATGCATGCTTTTAATTTTGTGAATACTTAAATGCTTGAACCTTCTGCGTTGAGTTTACTACCACCGTTAGTGGTGGTTGTATTGGCTGTTGTATTACGCCGCCCTATTTTATCTTTACTTATTGGTGCTTTAGTTGGTTTAGTTATAGCCGATCCTGCACAGGTACTTACTAACTTTGCGAGTACATCGCTAAAAGTAATGACAGACGAAACCATCGGCTGGCTAATACTTGTATGTGGTGGTTTTGGCGCTTTAATCGCACTGTTAGTGCGCACAGGTGGCGCATCAGCTTTTGGCAAGCTAGCCCTTAAATACACTAAAGGTAAGCGTTCATCGTTGTTTATGACCTTTTGTTTAGGTCTGGTTATTTTTATTGATGACTACTTAAATGCGCTTACTGTGGGTGAGACCATGAAACGCATTACCGATAAATTTAAAGTTAGCCGTGAGATGCTTGCCTATGTTGTAGACTCTACTGCTGCACCAATTTGTGTGCTTGTCCCTTTATCTACCTGGGCGGTATTTTTTAGTGGCTTATTGGTAGATAACGGTATTGCTGAAGAAGGCAAAGGTATTGCTGTTTATATTCAAGCTATTCCGTACATGTTTTACGCGTGGTTTGCAGTGCTTGTTGTTTTACTTGTTGTGTTGGGTGTTATTCCTGCGATTGGTCCAATGAAAAAAGCAGAACAAATGGCGCAAATTGAGCAAGCTCAAGTCGATCCAGCTCAATACAATAACGTTCAAACAGCAGATGAATACGCAGTAAAAGCAGCTGAAGAAAACTTTGAAGACGCTGATCCTAAAGGTAAATTACGTAACTTTTTGGTGCCGATTATTTTACTGGTTGCATTTACTGTTTACTTTGAAATTGACGTATACAAAGGCTTATTAGCAACAATGGCGGTCACTCTCCCATTTTATGCACTACAAAAATTAATCAGCGTAAGTGAAATGATTGAGCGCATGCTTGATGGCTTTAAAAGTATGATCCCCGCGATTGGTACTGTTATAGCGGCGTTTATATTTAAAGACGTATGCGACTTAATTGGTTTGCCTCAGTTTGTTATTGGTAGTTTAAGCCCTTATATGACCGCAGCATATTTACCAGCCGTGGTATTTATTTCAATGGCTATTTTAGCGTTTGCAACAGGGTCGAGTTGGGGTATTTTTGCTGTATCAATTCCGATTGTTATGCCACTGGCAAATGCGGTTGATGCAAACATACCACTGGTCATTGGAGCGCTATTATCGGCTTCTTCTTTTGGTAGCCAAGCGTGTTTTTACTCAGATTCAACGGTGCTCGCAGCGCAAGGCTCTGGTTGTAATTTAATGAGCCATGCCGTTACACAATTGCCTTACACGCTAATTGCTGCGGCATTAGCTGTTATAGGCTTTTTAATAATGGCTTAAATATTATACCAATCCGCAATAATACTTAATCATTTTGCGGGGCTAAACGAGTCGCTACCTGCGTTAAAAAATTTTCATTTAGAACAACTAAATAGCGAATTTTTTGCCTAGCTATCAACACGTTTTTCCATCCTCAAAATAGATCACTTAATTAAGCGAATTGGTATTATTAGTAAGATAAATAATAAACCCCAATGTAGCAATACATTGGGGTTTATTTTTAGCTGTATAAATAAAGCTTATTTTTGTAGTTTAATACCATTGTAATAGGCATCAAGCGTTGTGATTTTAGTTTGATTTGGTAAATCGGCAAAGTCACTTTCTATAAACTTAGTACCACGTAATTGCACATTTAAACGTGCCGCATTAGGATTAAGCATTGTTTGCTTGTAGTAGTCTTTTATATCTGCAAGCGTTACTTTTTCAACTTCATCAATCAGCTTTTGCTTAGAATCAAAGGTAAAGTTTTCACGGTACCAATCGTTTATAAGTGGGCTCATTTCGTCACTTAAATTTTTAGGCTGCTCTTTAAGCGATACTAGGGTTGAATTTTTAAGCTGCTCAAAAGTCTCTTCGCTCATGTTATCAAGTTCAACTGCGTATTCTTTTTTAAATTTATCAAAACGAGCTTGTATTTCTTTTGGTCCTTTAACTGGTGTTTGAATATACAAACCAATTGCTGAGTAATCTTCAATTGGGCGAGCTAAGGCACCTACTGCGTATGCAAGTTGCTCCTCAGTACGCATTTTATCAAACGCAACTGTTCTAAAGTGGCTTTGTAATACAGCCGCTTCTGCTTTTTGTTTGTAACCCGCAACAGGGTGAACGGTCATATCAACCACCGCTACATCAGCTACATCTATATCTTTTTGCAGTACCAGCGTTTCGCCCGGTTGAGGCAACCACGCTTTGCTGCGCGCAAATTCACTGCGTTTATGGTTGCTTGGTAGCGTTGCACTTAATTCGTCTGCAATCGCGTCTATATCTTGCTGATTGTAGTTACCGTAACTAAATACGCGTAAATCGTTTTGTGCAAACGTAGCTGTTTTTAATTGTGCTAAGTCGGCAACACTCACTGAGTCAGCGGCTTTAATAAGCGCGTCTGTATCAAAACCACCTGTACGCGTTAGTTTTGAATACTCGCCAAATGCTTGTGCATACGGAAACTGTTTTTGTTGGTTTAGTAAATTACGTTTAAAGCGATCAACTGCTTGGCTAAATGCTTGTGCTGTTTCATCGGCTTTTAATCCGGTTAAAGCTTGTTTAAGCAATACATCTTGTTTATCTGTAAAACCACTCATAGATAAAACAAGACCATTACTCGGCGCAAGGCTTACACTCATACCAGCGATTGCTGCTTCGGTACTTAACTGACTTTGTTGAATATTGTATAAATCAGCCCAAACAGAATAAAGTACTTCTGCTTTAATATCGTTCAAACCTGGTTGAGTATTTATATAAACTTCGACAAGCCCTTTTGGCTGTTCTGCAAATTTTTGACTTGCTTGGCGCCATACTTTTACACCATTTTTATCGTAAGCAAGTTCTGGGTGTTTTTGCTCTTTAAATGCTTGAGTTTTTATTGCAAAATTTTCAGGCAATAAATTGTTTACAGTTGGTAGTGCTAACTTAAATTCGCTTGGTTTTTTCCAGCTGGCAATTTCATCATCGCCAATATCACTAATGCGGTATTTGCCGTCGTAAAAGTGTAGTTGCGAGTCAGTCTCTTCTTGCTGCGATACATACCAAATACGAAGAGTATCGGCATTTAACTGCTCAAGTACTTTATTTACCGCATTAGCATCAAATTTTGCATAATAGTAAGGTGCATTAATAGCGTGATTTAACGGATAGTCTTGCATGCTTTGTGTAAGTGAGCTTACATAATTAAACTCATCACCTTTTTCTAAAAACTTAAACTGGTTATTTAGTGATGTACGAATTTCGTTGAAGTACTTGCTATCAACGCCCTCTTTTTTAATTAAATCGATGTACTGCATAATAGTCGCAACTATTTCGTCACGATTTTTCATGCCTTCATCTGTAAGCTCTGCGTTTACGTTTAATGACCCGTAATTACCATATTGATTTGGTGCAGCTGAAGCTGACAACTGAGATACCCACCCTTTGTCACGAAGCAGTTGCGCTGGGCTGCCCGGCATTTCATTACTTAGTAAATACGCTACAAATCGGTTTGGTTTAAGCGCGAATTCGCTATTATTATTAGCAATGGTGAAATCAAGTTGTAGCTGTTTTACATCTTCATTTGGTGCATAAAACACGCGTTTACCGCCAGCGTTATCAAAATCAAGCTTTGCAGTTACTGCTGGTTTTTCTATGTTTTTATTTTTTATATCAGCAAAGTATTTTTGTGCTTTTTGCTCCATTTCAGCAATAGATAAATTAGAAATAAGCGCTACTTTCATAACATTTGAAGAATAATATTTATTATAAAAATCAACCGTTTCTTTATGAAGCGAACTGTTTTCTTTATCACCAAGTGTTTCTAGATTACCAATTAAAAAGCGATTAGCTGGGTGATCGCCCATCATTTTACGCGCTAGTTTAAATTGACCAAAAAAGTCCATTTCGCGACGCATTGACCACTCTGCGTTTACTGCATTTTTTTCTTTGTCTGTGTATTCAGGGTATAACTTAGGTGCCTTAAAAAAGTCGGCAAAACGGTCTAGCCCTTCATCAAACGCGTCGTTATTAATTTTAAACATGTAATTAGTAATATCGAGCCAAGTATACGCATTGTGCGCGCCACCATTTTTGGTCATAAAATCAGAATACCCTTTTGTATCTGGGTAACGATCTGTGCCTAAAAACAGCATGTGTTCTAAATAATGCGCCATACCCTGTTGCGACATCGGGTCGTGTAGTAAACCTACACCTACACTTAGTGCCGCTGCTGACTTTTCAGCACCAGGATCAGACACTAAAATAACTTCAATGTCGTTTGCTAATTTAAGTGTTTTATATTCGCGGTTATCGTTAGGACTTACAACTAACGTGTCTGATAATAAAGAGGCCGGAGGCGCCACAGAAACCGAAGCTGTATTTGAACAACCACTTAAAACTGCAAGTGCGATAGCACTAAAACCAATAATCTTTTTCATTTTTGTTTTCCATTAAAAAGTATTGCGCAAAATAGCATGCGCCAATTCAAAGCAATATAGTTAAGCTAAACTAACATTTTCAATTAATAACTTTCTACAAAATAACGCTATTTTGTGTAACACATTGTGAAAAATGTCTTCATAATCGGCTATTAGTTGCGAGTCTGCCAACTTTCGAGATTAAAAATCATTCAATATCAAAAGATACACAAACTCTAAATAATAATAAGGAAAAACAATGGAAAAAATCATCATACTTGCCATGTTTGCACAAGTTACGCTTTCACTGGTTGTCATGCTCATTATGGGTAAAAGGCGCTTTGCAGCAGCTAAAAACAAACAATTAGATTTAAGCGATTTTAAAACAATGCAATTAGATAAGGCTGGCGACACTATTAGGGTTGCAGATAGAAACTTTTCAAATCAGTTTGAAATACCTGTGCTTTTTTACGCGGGGTGTTTACTTGCACTACAGCTAAATAGCGCCAGTACACTTGTGGCTATACTGGCCTGTTTATTTGTAGCAACACGTATTGTGCATAGTGTTATTCATTTAGGTGAAAATAACGTACGAGCACGTTTTAAAGTGTTTTTACTAGGTTGTGCTTGTGTGTTTTCAATTTGGCTTGCGATGGTTTGGCGAGTATTACTTTAAACAGCAAAGTTTAATAATAATGTGGGCGGCTGGTTTACGCCATCCACATTACCGTTAATTTTAATTATTTAGCACGTTTTAAACGAGGAACCGCAAGTAAAAAAGCACCTAAAAGCCAAATTAATCCGCCGCCAGAACTGCTACCTGAATCTGTTGATGTGTCAGAATCAATTAGCGTATTTTCAGTAACAGTAAGACCTGCGGCTGAATTAGGATCATCATCCATTACCGCCACGTTTTGAATAGTCACTAAATTAGCACTGCTAATTGTTACATCAGTGCTTGCACATTGTTCAGCAGTAATACCAACAACGGGTGTTTCACCACAGTGTACTAATGCTGCAATTTTATCTAACGTTGATTGGCTTGCTGCAGTAATTTGTCCAAACACAGTAAAGCCACTGTTTTGCGTATCAAGTGCTGCACTATTGTCTGTAATATTAAAAAACCACTGGCTTGTTGCGCTATTAGCATCACCCGATAGTTTAGCCATCGCAATGGTGCCCTTAACATTAGAAAAAACAGGCTCATTTTCTACAGCAGGCTTTGTGGTAATCGCATCTAGCGAGTCAGAAAATGTAAATCCTCCCCCTTGAATAACAAAGTTACTAACAGAGCGGTGAATTACTGTTTCGTTATATGAATCGTCTTGAACGTAACTTAAAAAATTTGCAACTGTTTTAGGTGTTTGTTGATCAAACAAGTTAATTTCTATGACACCTTGGCTCGTGTTCATTTCGACAATAGTGGCAGCACTTGTAAAGCTTGCTGCGGCGAGTACTGAGCCAAGTAAAAGTTTTTTCATGTTGTATTCCTGTTGTTATATTTTTAGATAATTGTTAATGCGTTAACACATTAATGCCATAGGCGATTAAAATCGATTCTAAAGTGCGAGTTGATACAAATTAGACCGTGTTGATAACAAATTAATTACATATACCATTACTTATATTCTTTTTAGCTATATAAATCTAATTATTTAAAATTAAATCATCTTAAGAGTATGGCTACTTTTTGTTACCTTTAAAAAACACAAAACAACAGGATCTTATAATGCCACACACTAAACATGCAATTTGCGACTTTGGTTTACACAAAGGCGAACCCTATACAAAACTGCCAGCAAGCTTTTTAACCTGGATGATAGGTACTAATCACCACAAGCGAGAGTATGCGAATACGGAGTTGAAGCGTCGTGAACGTGCTGCCACAAACCAATTAACAGCCCCTTCCAAATAAAATGTAAATAAGTACGTTTTTTTAGCATAGAACTAGTTTAAACTAGCTGCCTGATAAATTAAGTAGACCTTAATCCATAGGTATTTTATGCGTATAATTATTTTATTTTCGGTTATTTTTAGTGTACTCGGATGCACATCTCCTGCTCCTGAATCCGTGTTTAGCGCTACCCCGACTAAATATTTAACTGTTCTTCATACTAATGATAACCACGGGCGTTTTTGGCAAAACGAAAAAGGCGAATACGGTATGGCCGCTCGCAAAACGTTAATTGACTCTTTACGCAATAAAGCTCAAAAGCAAGGTCATGCAGTATTACTACTCTCTGGTGGTGATATAAATACAGGTATTCCTGAGTCAGACTTACAAAAAGCAGAGCCTGACTTTAAAGGAATGTCGCTGATTGGTTACGATGCAATGGCATTAGGTAATCACGAATTCGACAACCCTATTGATGTTTTAAAGCAACAGCAAAAATGGGTGAATTTCCCTTTCCTATCAGCCAATATATTTGAAAAAGAGTCAGGCGAGCATGCGTTTGATAGTTACAAAATATTCAAAAAAAATGAATTAACTATTGCTGTTATTGGTTTAACAACAACCGACACAGCTAAAATTGGTAATCCTCAATATATTGGGCATTTAGAGTTTAAAGACCCTGTTGACGTTACCGCAAAGCTAGCTAAAGAAATAAAAGCTAAATATAACCCAGACATTACCATTGCGCTGACTCATATGGGTCATTATGTTGATGCTAGCTTTGGTATTAACGCACCCGGTGATGTAACACTTGCTCGCTCACTTCCTGCAAACACGCTTGATATGATCATTGGCGGTCACTCACAAGAACCTGTGTGTATGAGTGATACAAATGTAAATGATGATAACTTTAAACCTGGCCTTGCCTGTAAACCAGACCAGCAAAACGGTACTTACATTATGCAAGCCCATGAATGGGGTAAGTATGTTGGTAAAGCTGAGTTTAAGCTTGAAGACGGAAAATTGACGTTACTAGACTACAAACTTATGCCTGTTAATTTGTATGTAGATAAAGTACAAGCTGATGGCTCTACTAAAGAAGTATTAGCAAACGAGTACATTAAACCAGACCCTAAACTTGAATCTTATTTAGCGGTATACCAAGCTAAAGGCGCTAAACAAATTGAAGGTACCATTGGTGAAGTAGATGCTCGCTTAGAAGGTGACAGAAACAAAGTTCGTTACCAACAAACAAACCTTGCACGTGTAATTATTCAAGCTCAAATGGATGTAGTAAATGCAGACTTTGGATTAATAAGTGGCGGTGGTATTCGCAGCTCAATAGAGGCAGGTAAAGTAAGCTATAAAGATATTTTAAAAGTACATCCCTTCAAAAATCGTATTACTTATATGGATTGGCAAGGGAGTGATTTATGGGACTATTTAAATACAGTAACGAGCTTCCCACCGGATGCAGGTGCTTATTTGCAGTATCATAAACTATCGTTTGAACGTAAAAATGGCCAGCTAGTTAATGTGGTTATTAATGGACAACCTTTGAATAAAAATAAAACGTACCGTATGAGTCTAAATAGCTATAACGCATCAGGCGGCGATGGCTATCCTACGCTTACAAATAAAAAAGGCTTTGTTAGTACAGACGAAACAGATGCTCAAGCACTTCAAGACTTTATATCAAAAAACAGCCCTCTTAAAACGGCTGAATTTACTCCCAAATAGCCTCTAATAATAGGAAAGTAACCTTGTTACTTTCCTATTATTTCAATACTGCCCTTTTTAATATTTGCCAGCCCATAACTATGCAGACGAGAGCGAGAACCCTCCCCGTATGCTTTAGGTGGGTAATATAACTCTTTTTCTTCAGGATACTCGCTGAGTACTTCATCTAATGCCGCACGTATTTCGCTCAGGGTTTTTTCTAGGCTATTATTAAAGTTAGGCCTTTTTCTAACCGTATGGCCGAGTTCGATCAACCTATAAAAATACTTGTTAGCAAGTTCTAGCAGTTCCCCTGGAACATCTTTATTATGACTAAGCGCTACATCATCGTTATTTGTACAATACTCTACAAGTGCTAAATAAAAGCACAATGGTTTATTGGCTAAACACATTTTTTGTTCTGTATTACAACTACTTGATAATGTTTTATCGTTAAGGTTAACAATAAGTATCAGCGGCGTAGGCTCTGCAATTGATTGATGCTGTGCATTATTAAACTGCTTATTGCTTTGTTTAATAAACGCAAATTTCACCCAAAAGCTAATCAACACACTTAATACTAAAAATATAAAATAGTAAATAAAATGGCTCAATGAAAAGTGGGTGTGCTTAACGCTAAATACAACTAGTACAAACCCGCTGTTTGTACTCAAACTACGTATTATTTGGCTGGGCTTTAGAGGTGTTACCATTTCGCTCTTGGGTGCAATAGTAACAACCCTAAGATCATTCGTATTAATGTGGCTATTTAAGGTTTTAATGTAGCTGTTAACCGCGTCTTTATTACCTGAGTGTTTAAGCAGCTCATTTGATAAATCAAGTAAGGGTAAATCTAGTGCTATTTGCCTTTCTATCTGCGTAACTTTTTGTTTAGCTACTTGCTGGCTTTTTTGAGTTACAGAAACATAAAAGACAGACGATAAAATAAAAAACAAACTTATAATAACAAGTAATTGCTTATACTTACTCATCACCAACCTCCTCTTTTAAGCCTACTAAGCTGGCGCCACAGCGCCAAAATGGCTGGACGTTTTGATAGTAATGCAAACTTTGATCTTTAGACATATCAAGTAAGTTTTCCTGAACTGCACACAACAAATCAGTATTGTTTTGCCGCATTTTTAAATACCATCTTGTTCCAGAAATATTATTACTCAATGGCGTAATATAGTTTTTTGAAAAACGTTTTTCGTCGCTCTCTTTCCAAAAAGAGGCAATAATATCTACTTTTCCGTCGGCGAGTAAATCACGTAATTCGTTATGAGAGCTAGCATAAGTGATTTTTAAATTGGCTAAATTAATATCCAACTCTTTAAACGTTTGCTTTGGTAAAATATGCCCTGATCGGCTGGTTGGATAATCAAGTAAACCTATGCGCTTATCTAAAAAGTATTGTTTGGTGATCCGTGGTTTTTCTTTAGAAGATATAAAAAAAGCCGTGTAGTCAGAAAAACCAACAACGGGCTGGTAGTTATATGTAGACTCTGCTTTAAAGGCTGCCATAATATTATTTTTAGCCAAAATTAAGTCAGCAATTCCTTTACCAACAAACTCAAAGCTGTCTGCCGTTCTATATCCCCAATACCCTTTTACAGAGCCATATTGCTTAGTCACTACGTTGTCAAAGCATAACTTTTTTGTTAATAACTTGGCTATTTTTTTTGATTGTGTAAAAACAATTAATTGCCCTTTGTTACTTGTTGCAGTTGTTTGACACTCTGTTGAGGTTTCAATCATAACTGGAAAATGCAAATCATCGTTGTATACACTAACTTGACCGCAAATCCACGTAACGACCAACAATAGAAACAAAAATGTAACAATTAACATTTTGTGCAACACGATATTTTTAAAATTCAAAGCAATGCTACTCAAAAAAAGATTATATAGTGCATTTGAACAATTTCGCTTACTTATTACAACAAGTAATTTTACCTGTTAAACATAAACTATTGATTTATATCAAATCTAAATAAGAAACTATGAATTTTAATAAGTCCTTCCTATCAACACGAAAAGTGAGGACAATTGACCGCATTAGCTTATAGCAACCCCATGAAATATTCATTTAGGAAGTTCTAATGCATAACAGTATAAAGTACTCGATATCCTCTGCACTTTTGGTTAGTGCGATATTCACAAGCACCGACTCACATGCTTGGGGTCAAAATGGCCATCGTATTGTAGGGCAGATTGCACAATCTCA
The DNA here is from genome assembly GCF_040309305.1 of Pseudoalteromonas sp. RB2-MNA-CIBAN-0110. NCBI lineage: Bacteria > Pseudomonadati > Pseudomonadota > Gammaproteobacteria > Alteromonadales > Pseudoalteromonadaceae > Pseudoalteromonas > Pseudoalteromonas sp. RB2-MNA-CIBAN-0110. The sequence goes on from NZ_JBEOOQ010000001.1 coordinate 227,070, forward strand.
TATAAGCGAAACAACTAAAGCAGCAATTAAGCCTTATTTAGATGGCGAGTCACTAGCTCAAATATCAACGTGGCCTGATGAAATGCGATCTGCTCCTGGTGAATTTTGGCAAAAGAAGTCATCTCGTTGGCATTATATAAATGCAGCACCGGGTAAGTCTTTCAGCTTCAACCACGAACATACTAAAAACAAAGAATCTGTAAGTAATATCCTTGAAGGTATTCACTACTCAATGCAGACACTTACAGATACCAATAGCACGTTAGACGCTAAGCAATTCAGTTTACGTTTTTTAGTGCATTTAGTAGGTGATAGCCATCAGCCATTTCATGCAGGCAGAGGTGAAGACAGAGGTGGTAATCGTATAAAGGTTTCATTTTTTAATGAAGAAACAAATCTTCATAGCCTTTGGGATACAAAGCTAGTTGAAAACGAAAACTTGTCGTTCACTGAATACGCGCAATTTATTGATACAAATAACAGCGAGTTAATTGCTGAGTACTTACAAAGCTCACCTAAAACTTGGGTTGAAGAATCGCACAACTTAGCAACAAAAATTTATAAGTACACCAACGACGAAGTTGGATACAGCTACATTTATAACAATACGCCTATCGTAAAAACGCGCTTACAACAGGCGGGTATTCGATTAGCTGGATTATTAAATGCTTTATTTGACCCTTCTGCAAAAGAGTTAAAAACAGCACTAAAAATGACGACTGACAAATAAACTGTATTAAATTTATATAACCTACACACGGGAAATCAACATTATGACTAAGCTTCGCCTTTCGAAATTAACTGGAGCGGTAATTTTAGCGCTAGGTGTTTCTACAAGCGCAATGGCTGCTGATACTTCATCTGCAATGCGTGGTAAAATTACAACGCCTTCAGGTGGCAGTGCTGCAAACGTTAAAATTAAAGTAGTTCACCAACCAACGGGAACTATTAGCGAATTAACTACAAACGAAAGTGGTACGTTTATCGCTAATGGTTTACGTGTAGGTGGCCCTTACATGGTTATCATTGATTCTGATACGTTTAACGATACCACTGTTGAAAATATCTACTTGAACCTGGGTGAAACTTACCGTTTAAGCTCACAGCTTGCTCCGCGAAACATCGAAAAAATTGAAGTGTCTGGTTATAAAATTGTTCAACAATCAGGTGGCTCTAGCAGTACATTTGGCTCTGATACAATTGAAAACATGCCAAGCTTTAATCGTGACATTAAAGATATTGCGCGTTTAAACCCACTTGCGAGTATTAACGGTAATGGCGAGCTAACGTTTGCAGGTAGTAACCCTCGTTCAAATGGTTTAACTGTTGATGGCATCGGCCAAAACGATGATTTTGGTTTAAGTTACGGTGGTTACCCGACTTCACAGCCTCCAGTTGCACTTGATGCTATTGAACAAATTTCTGTTGATGTATCTCCTTTTTCAGCTTCTAAAGGTAACTTTGGCGGCGGTACTATTAATGCGGTAACAAAATCAGGTACGAACGAATTTAAGTTTTCTGGTTTTTATGAAACATCAACTCCTGATATTGCAGGCGATGTAGACAGTATTTCTCAAGTTTATACTGATGGCCGACCGGCTTTAGATGAAGATGGTCATCGTACATATGTTATTGAAAAAGTTGAGCCAATCCAAACTGAAAAACGCTATGGTTTTAACGTTGGCGGACCATTGATCGACGACACTTTGTTTTATTTTGTAAACTACAATAAATGGACAAGCGAACTTGATTTGGATTATGGTTTTGAAGGTTCAGGCGCAACGAATGAGTACGACGTAACAGAAGATAATTACAATAATTTTCTTAATATTTTAAGTAATGAATATGGATTAACTGACTCTTTAGGTGGAGATCCTAAAGATACAAACGAGTCACTACTTGTTAAGTTAAGCTGGAATATTAATGATGCCCACCGTCTAGATTTCACTTACCAATGGCAAGATGACAAAGACGAAACAAATGTTGGTACTGGCGGAAGCACTGTAAATTTAGCGTCAAGCCGTTACACTTACGCCACTAAATTTAATAATTTCGCGACTAAATTATACTCAGACTGGAATGAAAACTTCTCAACTGAAATTGGTATAGCTTATAAAGATGTTTCATCTAGAAGCTTAACAAATTCTGATATCGGTTACGTTAAAGTTGAAGAATACTATCGTGGTCCTGCTTACGAGTTTGGTACCGACGAATTCCGCCATGCAAATAGCGCATCAACTGAAAACTTAACACTCACGTTTGATGCAACTTATTTAATGGATGACCATGAGATTAACTTTGGTATGCAGTATGAGTCGTTAAACTTATACAACTTATTCGCTTCCAATTCATTAGGCTCTTGGGAGTTTGATAACTTTGAAGGCTTCGAAAACCGTGAAGTTGGTAACTACGACGGCACTTACGATTTTTCTTACAGTAACGCATTTACAAACAATCCAAATGACACTGCATACGATGCAACACGTAATCAATTAGCGCTTTACATTGAGGATACGTTTTACGTTGGTGACGATTTAGAAGTCACTGCAGGTATTCGCTATGAGCGTTTATCATCAGATGATAAACCAACACGTAATGAAAATTTTGTTAATGCTTACAGCGCATTATATGGAGTTGATGACTTCAATAACCAAGAAAACCTTGATGGCTTAGATATTTTCCTACCACGTATAGGCTTTAAATATTATGCAACTGAAGCATTAACCATCAACGGTGGCATAGGTCGCTTCCAAGGTGGCATTCCAAATGTTTGGTATAACAACTCATTCCAAAATGATGGTATTACAATTGTTGAACCGACAGAAAACTTCGTTAACAACTATTATGCAAACAACCAAGCTGATATTACACAAGTGCCTGACGCAATTAAAAATTCGTTAGTGCAAGGTACTGGTAGTACAAACTACATTGACCCTGACTTTAAATTACCTTCAAGTATTCGTGCTCAAGTTGGTTTTGAATATGAGTTTGACTCAGAATTGCTTGGCGATGGATTTAAATGGCAAGCTGAAATTGCTTACCATAAGAAAGAGAACGAAGCTGTATGGCATAACACGGCTATCCAACCTGTTGGTTTAGCTGCCGATGGTGAGCGTGTAATCAACGAAAGTATTTATAGCGGTGACATTGCTCAAAACTTTGATATTGCAATGACTAACTCATCTAACGATGGCCGTTCAATTATTATCTCAACGGGTCTTGCAAAAGAGTTCGAAAATGGTCTTTACGTTTCAGCAAGCTACGCACACCAAGACGTAACTGAAGCATCTTCTGGTTCATCTTCACGTGCACAAAGTAATTATCAGTACAACATAACACGTAATCGCAATGAAGATTTTGCTGACCGTGGCTCTTATGAAGTAGAGCACAGCTTTAAAGTTAATTTAGCGTATAACACTGAATTCTTTAGTGGCTACGCAACTAAGTTTAACGTATTTTTTGAACGTCGTTCGGGTCGCCCTTTTAGCTACACTATGGGTATGTACCAAGAGCGCGGCCTAGGTGATACTAAAGATTTTGATAGTAGCTCAGCTTACTTAGCTTATATACCTACAGGTGCTGATGATCCAAATGTAAACTGGGATGAGTCTGGTTTATCTTGGAATGAATTAGAAACGCTTCTAAATCGTGCTGGTATATCAGAGCGTGGTGAAATTTTAGGTCGTAACTCAGGAACTCAACCTTGGGTAACTACTATGGATGTAAGTATCAAACAAGAAATACCTGGCTTTGCTGAAGGTCACAGTGGTGAAATTTACTTCATGGTTGATAACTTTGCAAACTTATTAAATAGCGATTGGGGTGTTGAAAAACGTTTAGGTTTTTCTGACCAAGCTGTATATGACTTTGAAGGTCTGGATGCTGAAGGTCGTTACAAAATTGACCCTCGACACGACGGTGCTGACGTTCGTAACTATAGCCAGTATGTAACTAGTTCTTCTGCATGGCAGGCTAAAATTGGTATTAGCTACAAGTTTTAAGTCTTAAAACTGCATCAATAACTTGTTAAGTTATTTGTAAGTTACAATAAACCCATTGCAGATTTGTAATGGGTTTTTTATATTCACCCCTACAATTTCACATGTTTGTCATAAAGCCCACGTAATATATACCCCGATATAGAGTTATTGCTCGAAAAAACACTCAAATAGACAAAAATAGTACTATTTATTAAAAATATATTGCAGTTGTATTTTATTTGTAACGAATAAATAAGGTACACTAGTAACGGATTTTGAATAAATGAACTTCAACTGTTTATTTTGAAAAATTTTAAAATAAAAATATAAAAATTTAATTAATAACTACACGGGAAAATTAAATGAAAACTCAACTTCGCAAAACAGCTCTTTCACTTGCTATCGCAGCATGTGTTGGTGTGAGTGGTGGCGTATTCGCTAGTGACACAACGTCATCAGTTAAAGGGCAAATCTCTGGCCCTAACGGTAATCCTGCAGCAAATACTAAGCTAATATTAGTTCATGAGCCAACAGGTACCCGCAGAGTAGTAACAACAAACGATACAGGTACATACAATGCCACAGGCCTTCGTGTAGGTGGTCCTTACAAAATAATTATTGATTCTGATGTTTACCGAGATGTTCAAATTGAAGATGTTTATCTTTCACTTGGCGAAACTAGACAGCTAGATCAACAACTATCTAGTAACAGCATGGAATCTATTGTTGTAACTGGCTCCCCAGTTCTATTCAATTCATCTGCAAATGACTCTTACTTTGGACAAGAAGCAATAACTACAACACCTAGTATAGGTCGTGATATAAAAGATATTGTTAGAAACAATCCTCTGGTTGTAATTCAGCCTGGTAGCGAAAGTTCAATGACGATCGCTGGGTCGAATCCTCGCACAAATTCAATAACTATTGACGGCATCCCACTAAATGATGATTTTGGTCTAAATGGCAATGGCTACCCTACTCAACGTAATCCTTTCCCTCTAGATGCACTAGATCAAGTTTCAGTATCTGTTGCTCCAATTAATGCAAAATCAAGTGGATTTACTGGTGGTAACGTAGATGCCGTATTCAAATCAGGTACTAATGAACTGCACGGCAGTGTTTTTTATGAAAAATTAAGCAGCGATTGGGCCGGCTCTCCAAAAGATGCTTCTGGTGAAAAGCTTGAATTAGATTTTGAAGAAAAAAACTATGGCGCGTCTTTTGGTGCTCCAATAATTGAAGATAAGTTGTTTATTTTTGCTGCTTATGAAAAATTTGAATCACCGCAACAATTAGAATATGGCGTAGCTGGTTCAAATGTTGGAACAAATAAAACAACTGTAACTACTGCCGATTTAGAGGCAGTTAGAGCCATAGCTAATGATGTATATGGTATTAGTGATATTGGTGAATCAGATGTACAACCTCAGTTAAATGATGAAAAGTACATTGCAAAAATTGATTGGAATATCAATGATTACCATCGTGCTAATTTCGTATATATGCACAGTGAAGGTAATAGCACTCGTAACATGACTAATGGTAATACAGAATTAAGATTGAGTACCCAGTGGTACAACAACGCTCAAAAATTAGACAACTTCAGTTCGACTTTATATTCAGATTGGACTGACGAATTCTCAACGCAAATTAGCGTAACTCAAAAGTCAGTTGAAACTGGTGCTATATCTCTTGGTAATTCATCTAATCTAGGCGATATTACGATTGAAAACCTTGATGAAGATGGTGATGGTGAAGAAGGTGCTATTGCATTTGGCTCTGATGAATTCCGTCATTCCAACACTCTAGAAAACGACTTGTTTACAGTTAAGTTCGATGGTACATACCTTTTAGATGAACACACTATAGAGTTTGGTATCAAATATGATGTACTAGATATTGAGAATCAATTTTTACCTGGTTCAAAAGGTGTTATCTCATTTAATAGTTTACAAGATTTTAATGACCAAATAGCATCTGAATATAGTTATAGTAATGGTACTGGTAATAATCCTGCAGCTGTAATTGCTAAGTTTTCACGAAATGATATCGCTTTATATGTAAATGATACATGGGATTACAGTGACGACTTAATATTGTCTGCTGGCTTACGTTATGAGCGTTTGGGCTCTGACGATAAACCGATTTACAACGCAGGTTTAGAAACTCGTACTGGTTTTAGTAATACAAACAACCTAGATGGCGTAGATATAATACTACCTCGCGTTGGTTTTACTTATACACTCAATGAAGATGTAACCATAAGAGGTAGTGCTGGTCGCTATGCTGGTGGCAACCCTAACGTTTGGATATCTAACTCTTACTCGAACGATGGTATTAGTAGTCAGTCTTATTCAGGCCGTGACATCCCTATACCTACTAATGCATTAAATAATCCTATTGATGCTGCCATAGCAGCAGTAGATTCAGGTACGGAAGGTTCTCCGTCAAACTTCATTGACCCTGATTTTGAAATCCCTTCACAGTGGACATTCATGTTAAACAGTGATGTTAATTTAGATATTCCATACCTTGGTGAAGGTTTTGCTTGGACAACTACAGCTATTTATACTAAAAAGGAAAATAGCGCTGAATGGATTAATGCTGCTATATTAGACAACGATTCTGTAGTTGGTAGCACGATCGACGGCGCATTACCTTTCTATAATACATCTGACCTTGAGATAATGTTAACAAATGCTGATGACGATGGCAGATCTGTTATCTTAAGTACTGGTATATCTAAGTCTTGGGATAACGGCTTCAAGTTTGATGCGTCTTATACAAACCAAGACATTACAGATGGTAACCCTGGGAGTTCATCAACAGCACGTAGTAACTACCGCTTTGGTCATTTTGGAGACCATCAAGAAACTCAAGTTGGTGTTTCACCTTATGAAACTGAGCACAGATTTGTAATCAATCTAGGGTATACAGCTGAATTAATTGAAAATTATAAAACCAAATTTAACTTATTTATTGAACGTAATTCTGGTTCAGCTTATAGCCAGCTAGTAAGTTTAGAGAACTTAACTGGTGGACGTTTCTTTGACCAAGACTTAATTCAACCTTCTGGTGGCACAACATATGGCGGCAACTACTTACCTTATGTTCCAACAGCAAATGATCCAAATGTGATTTATGCTGATGGTGTTAGCGAAGCTGAAGTTTTAGCTCATTTTGATAGTCTAGGGCTTTCAGGTTCTGCTGGCGGTTTTGCTGATAGAAGCCAAGGAAAAACACCTTGGGTGACTACAATGGATTTGTATGTATCACAAGAAATCCCTGGTTTTGCAGATGATCATCGTGGCGAGTTTTATTTCGTTATAGATAACTTATTAAACTTAATTGATTCATCTAAAGGTAAGGTTTACCGCCAGAATAACAACTCAAGAGATGTTGTTGAGATGGATATTGACCAAGCTACTGGTAAATACATCATTGGTAACCCTATAAATGATGACTTTACTTTTGAAGCGGAAGATTCAACTTACAAAATTAAAGTAGGTGTTCGTTACACTTTCTAATTTAGCTTATTAAATTAGTTAATATTTAAAAGCCCACTTTGTGGGCTTTTTTATGCCTTTAATTTGTTATTTAACTTTTCAAAAATACTCACTAACACTTCGTATTCCTCGTTGGTTAAAGTGCTCAGTAATTGTTTTTCCCAATTAAGTGCATCGGGTGCTATTTGCTCATATAAGTTTTGCCCTGCTTTGCTCAGTACAAGTAAGGCCGCGCGTTTGTCTTGCTCATTTAACTCACTTCTCACTAAACCTTTATCTATTAAAACTTTTACCGCTCGCGACACGGTCGATTTATCCATATTTGCTTGTCTGCATAACTCTTTTGCATTGCTTTGCCCATACTGCGCTAAATTAGCAAGTATTCGCCACTGAGGAATATTTAAACCGTATTTAGTTTGATAAACCTCTGCAAAGTCGTTACTTACGCGTGTTGCTATATTTGTTAATTGATAGGGTAAAAACGTTGCTAAATCAATTTTCATTTTTGGTTATCCCTGCTTTATTGGGTTTACTTTGGTGTTCATTAATATTTACGCAGGTGCGCAGTTGCACATTTGATATTAGTCTCACTTGAGAGTATCTTAACTGAAATAAAAATAATATTAAACCAACCCCCCTCTCACAGGAGTCAGTAATGGCGACACAATTAAGTTATATGACAGGTTTTGGTAATGAATTTGAAACACAAGCGCTACCCGGTGCATTACCGATAGGACAATTTAGCCCACAAAAGGTTAAATACGATTTATACACTGAGCAATTTAGTTCGACTGCATTTACGGCTCCTCGTGCTGCAAATCGTCGCACTTGGTTTTACCGCCTTCGTCCTTCGGTAGTGCAAGGTGATTACCAAGCAATTGATAACGGCTTAATAAGAACAGCCCCAATTACTGAAGCCGTAACACCACCAACAATGCTACGCTGGAACCCTATAGATATGCCTTCAGAGCCTACTGACTTTATTGACGGGTTAGTAACGATGGCAGCTAATGGCAGTGCTAATGGGCAATCGGGTATTGGCATTCATGTATATGTCGCTAATCAGTCAATGCAAGGGCGTTACTTTTGCAATGCCGATGGCGAAATGTTGTTTGTCCCTCAGCAAGGTGAGCTATTACTGCATACCGAGTGCGGTAAGTTAAGCATTAAACCTGGTGAAATTGCTGTAATTCCCAGAGGAATTAAGTTCGCTGTTGATTTAATTGACGATACCGCGCGTGGTTATATTTGTGAAAATTATGGTCATGCGTTAGAGCTTGCAGAACGAGGCCCAGTGGGTGCTAATGGCTACGCTAACGACAGAGACTTTCAATACCCCGTTGCTGCCTTTGAAGATAAAGAAGGTGACTTTGAGCTTGTTTCTAAATTTAACGGTAATTTATTTAGCTGTGAAATAAAGCACTCCCCTTTTGATGTAGTTGCATGGACGGGTAATAGCTCACCCTATAAATACGACTTATCGCGTTTTAATGTAATGAATACAGTGAGCTTTGATCACCCCGACCCTTCCATATTCACTGTGCTAACCTCTCCTTCTGCTACTGAGGGTATGGCAAATGTCGATTTTGTGATATTTCCACCGCGTTGGATGGTAGCCGAAAATACATTCCGCCCGCCTTATTATCACCGCAATATTATGAGTGAATTTATGGGCTTGATTGAGGGTGTGTATGATGCAAAAGAGCACGGCTTTGTACCTGGTGGCGCAAGTTTACATAATTGTATGTCGCCACATGGACCTGAAGCCGACGTATTTGAAAAAGCCTCAAACGCAGAGCTTACACCACAAAAATACGAAAACACTTTGGCCTTTATGTTTGAGTCGCGCTATATAATTTCACCAACAAAATATGCATTAGAAGGCAAAGATCGCCAACCAAATTACACCGATTGCTGGCGTACTATTAAAAAACAATTTACAGGTTCACAGGATTAATTATGAAATTATACAGCTACTTTCGCTCATCAGCGGCTTATAGAGTGCGTATAGCGCTTAACTTAAAAGCAATTGATCATGAACTTGCTATTGTTAACCTTTTAAAATCGGAGCAACTAGGGGAAGAATACTTAGCAACTAATCCGCAAGGCTTACTCCCTGCACTTGAAACCGATAATGGTGTATTAGCACAATCGCTTGCAATACTGGAATGGCTTGATGAAACTTATCCGCAATCGCCATTAATTACAGGAACTGCGTGGCAAAAAGCACAAATAAGAAACTTAAGCTTTGCCATTGCCTGCGATATTCATCCTGTTAATAATTTACGCGTGCTGAAGTATTTATCGAACGAATTAGGTATTGATGACGAGGCTAAAAATAAATGGTATCGACATTGGATAGAAGTGAGTTTTGAAAAAATAGAACTGATGCTAAACGAAAATGACGACTACTGTTTTGGTAACCAACCAACACTTGCTGACATTTGTTTAGTGCCGCAAGTATTTAATGCAATTCGTTTTAACGTAGATATGAGCGCTTACCCAAAAATTGCAGCTATTTACGAGCATTGTAATAAATTAGCTGCATTTAATGATGCTGCACCGCAAAATCAACCCGATGCAAATTAAGCTAATTTAGATTAACTTTGTAGCGCGCTATGAATAACCGTAATGTGCTCAATTAAATCTAAGCCCAGATCAGTTAAATACCCGCCATCTGGGCTATCTATGATCCCTTTTTCGAATAAGCGTTGCGCTGCACTAAGCAAGCTTGGCTCTGCGTCTGAATGTAATTTAATACCCTGCATTTTGCTGTCGCGAGGAAACTTTGCTAATAGTGTGAATTCTTCGATCATTGTTTGATTAAATTGCATTGTGTGCACCTTTTTATTTGAATCTAAGTTGTTCTGTGAGTAACTAAGTTTATAATTAAAATCACTTTGTGTACTTTACACTAGCACGTTTTTTAGCTTAATGTATTATTTTTAACCCTCCCTATTTAAAGGCCTCTAATGCGTAACTTTTTAATTCTATGCTTTTGTTTTAGCAGCTTATCGTATTCAATACTTAGTGAAGCTACAACCCTTAAAACCCATTCAATTATTGATGCAAACCAGTTTGTAAATGAAGAATCAAACTGTTGGTACGACAACAAACGCTACAGCGAAGGCGCATTAATACAAATTCACTCATTTACACTTTTGTGCGGTGCTAAAACACCCCAGCACAGTAACAGCCAACTCATTTGGCTTAAAATAGATAAACAAGGTAATGCTATTTACCCAACAGCTCCTAAAACAATCACTGTGAATTAGCGCTAAAAGCTGATTTGAGCTACAATGCACGCAGTTTAAATAAGTAGTATGGCTATGGATAATCAACCTAAAAACCCTTTACATGGGGTAACGTTAGAACAAATACTTGTTGAGTTAGAACAGCGACTTGGCTGGAGAACACTTGGCGAGCAAGTAAAAATTAAATGTTTTACTGATCAACCGAGCATTAAATCGAGTTTAAAGTTTTTGCGTAAAACACCTTGGGCTCGCGATAAAGTGGAAGCACTTTATATTCACACTATAAATAATAGACCTATTCGTAGACCAAAAAGTGCACCAAGAGAAACATCTTCTCAAGCACCGGATACAACAGGGTTTGTTTGGCCATCAATTAAAAAATGATGTAAAAAAAGGAGCTATTTCAGCTCCTTTTTTGATTGCAATTAGCGCGATTTATTGCTCTTTGCAAATCACATGTAATGAGGCCGGCTCAATAGTAATAACGAGTTTGTGAGCTGTTTTAACTTCCCCATCAAGTACGTACTTAAGCTCTCCTTCGCCTGTAACCTCAACTCTTTTAGCATTTGTATGATGCGAATTTATAGCTAAATGTGTTTGCGTTAAGCTACTAAACATCAGCTCCGCGATACTCAATATTGTCGTAGAATTTTCACTATTTGGTGTTAGCCAATTTACATCCAGAAGCCCGTCACTATGATCTGGCTGCCCACCACCTTGAGCCAATAGCGTTGTAAAAGGCGCGGCATTTGCCACAATAAAGCTATTTGTACATATTTCTTTCGGTTCATTATCATCGAGTTTTACACTAAGTAGCTGTGATTTTTGCTCGCCAAAGGCTTCAAAAAAACCGTTTAAATAGGCAAGCTGCCCCGATTTATTTTTAGACTCTCTATCTGCTTTTTCAATCATTGATTGCTCAAAACCAATACCTGCAAGTAACAGTACTAATTCGTTATTACAATAAGCGGTATCTATTGTGCTTGTTTGACCATCTATAATTAAGTCACATGCTTGCTCTACAGGAATAAATTTAGAGCTAATCCCCATCAATACATGCGCAAGTGCGTTTGCAGTGCCCATTGGTATAATACCTAGCTTACATTGTGTATTTACAAGTACGCTTGCAACTTCGGCCACGGTACCGTCTCCCCCACACGCGATAATTATATCTGGATTTTGCTCAATCGCTTTTTTAGCAAGCTCAATACCGTTAATATCTTTTGAGGTAGTGAGTACTTCTAAATCGTAATAGGCCGATAACCGCGCAACAATTAAGTGCTCTTTTTCTTGCCACAAGCGCGTGCCCGATACTGGATTTGCAATTAACACGGCTTTGTTTTTGATCAGTAATTCGCCTTTTTTATGTCGCTTAGCTAAATGGCGAAGTTGATGCTTATTTAAGTTTGCGGTTTCGCGGGTTTCTTTTATTTGTGCGAGAATTTGATGTACATCAGCATCTTTATTTTGACTCAATAAGTAAGCTGCCATTACAAATACCGAGCGTCCGCGCCCTAAAGCACAATGAACAACCACACGGCGGTTTTCTTTAATATGGTGATGTATCCAATTAATAGCCTGATTTAACTGCGAATGGGTAGGAATACTATGATCGAGCACCGGAATGTTTAAGTAATTAATATTCTCTTGTGTTGAACTCCACTCAAGGCCGTCAAACTCACACGTTACGTCTAAAATTGCCGTAATTCCGTTATCTTTTAATGTGTCTATGTCTGAGGGAAATAATCGGCAAGCTAAAAATAGGTTATCGTTTATTTGTTGAATTGGCGGTACTTTGTCGTGCTTACGCGACCAGGCATTATAAATTTGCACACCAAATAAAAATGGTACAAATGCCCAACGTATATAAAAAGGGATCACGCCATTTTCACGCTTTCTGAATATTTTTGCAGCGTTAAAAATATACGCAGTACTCACTAATAAAAGTGACAGTGCAGTCCAATAAAAAACAATAGCAAAATAAACAGAGTTTACTTCCCAACCAATAAAAATAAGTAGTAGCGCTAATAGTAAATAACCAATTGCAGCCCACATAGGCTCTCCTTTGTGAAAATAATTCCGATTTATAAACTTAATTTAAACGGCTTTATGTAGTCTTTTGCAAATATCACGCCATGTAAATGCCATTTAAAATTCAAACTCGAAAAATAAGCCATTGATATATAGTGTTATTAAAAAATTAAAATTAACTACAATCCGCTCTTTGTGCATTTTTTACAAACCTGTGAATAAATTATACCTATACGTTTATATTTCAAACACTGATCGGTTATCGCTTGTACTAACGTATAAAACAGCTAGTCTAAAAAGCAATTGAAGTTTTTTTGCATCCAAATCACGCCCTCAACCGTTTACTCAATGATAATAAGAAAAACAGGACCCTTATGGATAACGATGATTTACTCCCTCTTTTGTGCGCAACAGCTCAAGGAGACAAAAATGCTTTCTCGAGTTTGTATCAACAAACTAGCGGCAAACTTTTTGCGATTAGTTTAAACATGCTCACAAATAGAGCACATGCTGAGGAAGCACTACAAGACGCTTTTATAAAAATTTGGCATAACGCATCTGAATATAACGCCTCTAAAGGCACTGTTATTAGTTGGATGATAAGTATAGTTAGGTATAGAAGTCTTGATTCGCTGCGCTATCACAAGGTACGAAAAGAACAGTCGCTAGGCGATGATGAATATGAGAATGAAAGCATTGACATTAATTACGATGAAGAAACAAAACTAGTTAATTGTATCGAACAGCTTGAGCCGCAACAAAAACAAGCTATTCACTTAGCTTATTATAAGGGGCTGAGTCATAGCGAGTTAGTGGATCATATAGAAACGCCATTAGGTACAGTTAAAAGCTGGATCAGGCGTGGGCTTATGCAGCTACAAAGGTGTTTAACATTATGAATTATAATAAGCCCGAATTATTAGACGCGCTTGCTGGGCAGTACGTGCTTGGCACACTTAGAGGGCTTGCCCGTAAGCGTTTTCAGCGTCTGTTACTTAACTCAAATCAAGCACGTGAAGCAACAAGTCTATGGGAGCAAAACCTAAACAACTTAGCGAGTGCTATTACACCGCAAACGCCACGTGACGATGTATGGGTAAATATACTACAGCGTATTGAAAACAGGCCACAAACAAGTAAAACAGTCATACATACCAAGCCTTCAATTTGGCGTACATGGTCTTTTGTGGCAACTGCTGCGTGTATTGTTTTAGCCTTTTTGGTTATTCAACCTAGTACCAATGTTATGCACACTCAGCAAATTGCTTTGGTTCAAAATCAAGATAAACAATCATTGTGGTTTATTGATGTAAGCGAGCAAGGGCTCTCAATTAAAGCTAGTAGCCAATTGGTTGCTCAAACTAATAAAGATTATGAGCTGTGGATGATTTTAAAAGGTCAAGATGCACCTATTTCATTGGGTTTACTGCCCAAGCAAGGCAGTAAAATATTATTTAAAGATAACCGCTTTAACGCAAGTGATATTGCATTGCTAGCAGTGAGCTTAGAGCCTATTGGCGGCTCGACAAATGGATCTCCTACTGAGGTACTATACACCACAGAGCTGGTACTTTTATAACCCTACTATTATGACCAAAGTTGGCTGCTAACATAAAGCAGCCAACCTTCTTCAAAACTTTTTTAACAAAAAATAAAAATAATTTAACTTTTTTGCATCCAATTTAAATCCTGCCCCGTTATTAGCTATGACTTCAATCAAAACTAAAGGACAAAGTCATGAAAGCTTTAACTCCATCAATACTCGCAGTAGTAATATGTAGTACGTTTGTAAGTGCACCAAGTGAAGCATCAAGCCACAGAGAAGCGCCAAATATAAGCCGTTTCCCGACTTTAGATTCAACCGATTTTTATGTATTTAATAGTTACGAGCAAGGTCGTGATGATTTTGTAACATTAATTGCTAACTATATCCCGCTGCAAGATGCATACGGCGGTCCTAATTACTTTGCAATGGACCCAGATGCTACCTACAGCATTCATATAGATAACGACGGCGATGCTGTTGAAGATATTACATTTGCGTTTAACTTTAAAAGCATGCTTCCTAATGATAACCAAGGTGTGCAATTAACTGTTGGACCTGAAGGTAATCAGCGTACCGTGTCTGTACCGCTTAAAAATGTAGGCGGTGTATCTGCCGGTGATGACAGCGCTGCAAATTTTAGCGAATCATACACAATGAGTATGATTCGCGGCGCGCAGCGTACTGGCGAAACAACGCTACTAAACAACACAGCATCAAACTCAAGTACATTTTCTAAACCACTTGATTATGTGGGCAATAAAACATTTGGTTCAATGAGCGATTACCAAACTTACGCTGACCAATTTGTGTATCAGGTTTCAATTCCTAACTGTGAAAGCATGGCACAAGTTTTTGTAGGACAACGTAAAGACCCATTTGTAGTTAACCTAGGTAAAACATTTGATTTAGTTAACTATGTACCTGTAGAGGGTGATAGCGCCCCTGGTGCTGGTGACGGCGGTGGTTTTCCAGGTGGTATAACACAATCAGCTGATAACGACGACCTTGCAGATAAAAACGTAACATCAATTGCTATCGAAATACCTAAGAGCTGTATTGTTGGTGAAGGTAACGGCGTAATAGGTTCGTGGACAACAGCAAGCCTACCTCAAGCTCGCGTATTAAACCCTAATGCTAAATTTACTAATAACGCCGTTAATGGTGGTGCTTTAACACAAGTTTCACGCTTGGGTAGCCCGCTTGTAAACGAGCTTGTAATTGGCATTAAAGACAAAGACACATTCTCTACTGCTCACCCTAAAGATGATGCACAATTTTTAGATTATGTATCTCATCCAGCACTACCAGAGTTATTAAACATTTTATTTAAAGATGCTGTTAATACGACCCTTGGCGCAAACTTAGAAACACTGGCACCCACAAACTTCCCGCGTACTGATTTAATCACTGCATTTTTAACAGGTTTTGCAGGCGTTAATCAGCAAGCTACGGTAACACCTTCAGAAATGCTACGTTTAAATACAGGCATTGCAGCAACAGCGCAAGCTGATCAATCTGCATTTGGTGTAGCGGGTAATGATTTAGCCGGCTTCCCAAATGGTCGTCGCCCGGGTGATGATGTGGTTGATATAGCACTTCGTGTTGTGATGGGTCGTTTATGTCATCCTATCCCTGTAAGTGGTGAAGACACTGATTTAGGACTTTGTGCACCAGAGGATGCTAATACAGGCACAGTGCCATTTACAGACGGCGCACCTATTGATGCAACAATGATGGATTCATCATTCCCATACCTTGCAACACCGCTTGCTGGCTCTAAATAAGGAGTAAAATAATGCGTAATTTAAAAACTACCCATATTTGTGTTCTCCTCAGTGCATTAACATTGGGAGCATGTAGTAGCGATGACGATAAAAAACAACCTACACCGGTTGTAAACACAGCGCCAACCGCAAGCGATGCAATGCTAACTACACAAACTGAAGTAAGCATTACCGATATGCTTAGCGCAACCGACAATGATGGCGATTCACTTACTTACTCATTAACAAGTGAGCCAACTCTTGGAACTGTTACCGTTAATAGCGATGGTAACTTTACCTATACACCGAATAAAGAAGTGACAGGTTCAGATAGTTTTATGTTTGGTGTAAGTGATGGCGTTAATTCGCAAGTAACTGCAACAGTGAACATTACAATTGACGCACTACAAGTCGACTTTGCTCAATTTGCAACCGATTCATTTAATCAAGCCCCAAATGCAGAGCCGTTAACTGTTAACGGTCGGGTGTTTACAAACACCGATACCGATGTTGATGGATTGATTTCAACAAACGGTAACTAACCAAGTAATTAAGCTGACAGGCCATGGATGGCTTTTTTCAAAGGATATTTATAATGCATTTATCAATTTTTAAGTCCGTCGCATTTATTACTTTATGCCTAACACCCCTTGCGTTAAGCGCTGCGCCTTTTACCCCAAAAGATGATGCAGTTATTGCCAAAAGTAATTCAACGCTTAGTGCTTCCCTCTCTGTTGACGAAATAAATACATTAGTCACTAACAGCCAATATGCAGGCCAAACAGAGCGCTTACAGGGGCTACTTAAAACCCGTTTAGCCCAGCTATATAAACACACACCCTCATCTCAAATTGGTTACTTATATGCTCGCGTTTTACAAAAAGAGCACCTTTTTGACGAAGCTATTGATATTGCTAACAACGTTTTGATTGGAGAGCCAAAACATAGTAATAGCCATTTATTGCTAGCCAATATATTTATGACTCAAGGTAAGTTCGCACAAGCAAAAAAACACTGCGTAGCCTTAATTGGGCAAGTAAGCACTATTACTGCTAGCACCTGTGTACTCGATGTACAAAGCCAACATGAAAGCGTTTTATACAGCTACCAAGCATTAGTAAAAATTATAAATAATAATCAAACTAGCCTAGCTACAAACCATGTTTTAAGTGAAATGAGCTACCGTTTAAATAACTACAAACAAGCGTTGTCTCACTTACAAAGTGTAGATTTAGTTCAAGCCTCTGTGAGCCTTATTGTTTTATGGGCCGATATTCAAATTGCTCTAAATCAACCGCAACAAGTATTAAATACATTAAGCGTACTGCTTCCTGATAAAAGTAATTTAGAGGATGCTATTTTGTTAAGACTTTCAATCGCAGAAAAAAAACTAAATAAACGCGATAAAAAATGGCAAAATACAATGGCGCAAAGAGTTACACTACGAGAGCTTCGCAAAGATTCTTTTCATGCAAGTGACTTAGCTAAATATTACCTTGATGTACAACCAAATCGCGAAAAAGCACTTTACTGGGCTCATATTAATTGGCAACAGGCTAAAATGAGCACCGATGAGCAATTACTTACTCAAGCAAAAGCGATGCAACGAGACACACTATGAAAACGCCTTATCTATTTATACTCACTTTAATGCTTTGCATTTTTTCAACTTACAGCTTTGCCCATCAACTAAGTACAAGTTATATAACCTTAAATAGCGAGAACAATAACGACACCAACATAAACCAATACACGGGTACCTGGCAAATTAATATAGCCGACTTAGAGCACGCAGTACCTCTGGATTTAGATAAAAACGGGCAAATTTCGTGGGCAGAAATAAAAGCAAAACGCAGCTCAATTAATAACTTCATTGAAGAAAATTTAAATATCACGCAAAACGCGCAATCATGCCCTTTAAAAAGTGAAGGTATCTATCAGCTAGATAACCATTTTAACCAGCCTTATTTGGTGATTCCGCTGCTGTTTAGTTGTGATGACAATGAAGCAATCTCCCTTTCCTATTCTGCTTTTTTTAAAACCGATGCCAATCATAAATCCATCGTAAATATAAACGGTGTATCTCGTGTATTTAATATCAACGAGGCACAACAAACGTTCAGCTTTGAGCAAACAAGTTATTTAAGTACGTTTAATCAATACGTGTATCAGGGTGTTTTACATATTTGGATTGGTATTGATCATATTTTATTTTTAATCGCCCTGTTACTTACCTGTGTTTTAAAGCGCAGCGATAAAGCATGGCAAGGTATTAGCTCTAAAAAACACATTATTAAACACACAGCATGGATAGTAACCGCGTTTACACTTGCGCACTCTATTACGCTTACCGCAACAGCTATGAACTTAGTCTCACCAAATAGCCGCTGGGTAGAGCTTGGAATTGCTATATCGGTTTTATTTGCAGCATTAAATAATGTGTGGCCGTTGGTACTTCGTTTAGGTTGGCTTACTTTTGCTTTTGGTTTACTGCACGGGATGGGATTTGCGAGCGTACTTGGCGAGCTTGGCTTGTCGAGCGACTATCAACTGCTTAGTATATTGGCGTTTAATTTAGGCGTCGAAATCGGCCAACTTAGTATTTTACTAGTAGCCTTACCAATACTCATTTATGTAAGACACTACACTTGGTATAAAAAGTGGTTAATGCCAATGGGCTCCGTTGCTATCGCAATCATTGCACTTCAGTGGTCAATCGAGCGCTTTTAAATAGACTAAAATAAAAAAGCTAGCCAAAATATTGGCTAGCTTACTTTTGGTTATTTATTTTGAGCGTTACTGCGCTTCATCAAATGGCATCAGTAATGTTTTCATTGCAGGGCGAAGTGCTATTAGTACCGTTTCTTCGGTTAGCTCAGGGTAAAGTAACTTTCTGAGTAATAACCCCGCCATCATCGAAAAAATAACGTTAATTCGGCTTTCAAGTTCAAGCTCATCAATGTCTTTGAGCGCACTTCGCTCGCTTGTTAAAAGCTGTCTCATGCGCCCTCTTGCTTGAATATCGGTTTCACGCAAGAGAGTTGCTACTTTAACATTTCGACCTGCTTCTGCCATCATGTCTAAATCAATAACACACGAGCCTGTGTCCATGTGCCTTTGCACACCAATATTTAAGCCATCTAAAAGAGCCGCTAAAACATCACCAGGGTGATCTTCAAACTTTTGAAAGATGGAGAACATTTCTTCCATGTCTTTTTCAATAATGCTTTCTATAATGGCTTCTTTACTTTCAAAGTAATTATAAATATGGCCTGCACTCATCCCTGCCGTTTTAGATATTTCAGCCATACCTGCACCGTGATAACCTTTTCGGCGAAAACACTCTGCAGCAGCTGTTAATATTTGCTCACGCCTAGCCAGTGCTATCGCGGGATCTGTTTGCCTTTTTGCTTTAGGCTTCATGTTCAACTCCACTACCAAGTCATAAACCCAGTAAAGCAAGAGCTATAAATAGCCTTGCCATGTAAATATGTAATGCGGCTTTAAAAGCCGCAAATATTATTTCTCTACCTGAGCTGTTTCACTGGTTACGTTCCATCCGCCACCAAGCGCTTTGTACAAGTTAATTTGGCTTGCAAGATACGCTTGCTGACCCGAAATTAACTGTTGTTGTGCGCCGTACCATGTACGCTGAGCATCAAGCACTTGCAAGTAGCTATCTGCGCCTTTTTCGTAACGCATTTTTGATAAATCAAATGTGATTTGTCGGCTACTTATAAGCATATCAAGGGCACTTAATTGCTCTTGGTAACCTTCTCTGTCAGCAAGTGCATCGGCAACTTCGCGAAACGCATTTTGAATTTTTTGCTGATAAGTAGCCACTGCAATTTCTTGATCAGCTTTTGCTACATCAAGATTTGCTTGGTTACGTCCCATATTAAAAATAGGTAAGCTAATTGACGGCACAAAACTCCATGTACCCGAGCCTGAATCAAACAAGCCACTTAAATCACTTGAAGCAGACCCGGCATTGGCTGTTAAGCTAATACTTGGATAAAACGCCGCACGTGCAATACCAATATTGGCATTTGCAGCAAGCATTAAATGCTCAGCGGCTTTAATATCAGGGCGTTGCGATAGCAAATCAGACGGTAAACCAACCGGCACTTCTGGCATGCTGATCAAGTTAGTCAGGTCTTTACTAGGCAGTAAATCAGCTGAAACAGATTTACCCACTAATAAATCTAGGGCACTTTTATCACGCTTTAACAAACGTTTGTACGTTGCTATGTCTACTTTTGCTGTAGCAACTGTACTTCTAAGCTGCTCAAGGGTAATCGAAGACGTCGCACCTAAATCAAAGCTTTTTTGCGTGAGCGATAATGACTCTTGCTGAGAGGTGAGCGTTTCTTTTGCAAGCTCTAGCAGTTGTAAGTCCGTCGCGTAACTAAGCCACGCATTTGCCAACTCTGAAATTAAAGACACCTGCGTACTGTATTGGCTAAGCTCTGTAGAGTATAAATTTTGGAGTGCTTGCGCTGATTGATTGCGTACTTTGCCCCAAATATCTAACTCGTAAGACGTAATGCCCACTGTTGCACTGTATTGCGAGCTAATAGCTGCATCGCCAGTACCCGACAAATCAGCCGGTAAACGCTGGCGCGTACCAGAAGCATTTAAATCAAGCGACGGATACAAAGCAGAATCTTCGATTTGATACAAACCACGAACACGCTGCACATTAAGCACTGCAATTTGCATGTCTTTATTATGCTCAAGGCTTTGCGTAATTAAGGTTTGTAGTTTTTCATCATTAAAAAACTGCTGCCAATTTAATTGCTGCGCAGCGCTTTGCTCAGTACCTGATGCATAAGCATCAGATACTGGTAGAGCAAGGTCTTTTTGCTCTGGCGCTAATTGACAACCACTTAGCACCAATAAAGCAATTGCACTTAGGCTGAATGTTTTAATGCTCATTCTGCGCTCTCCTTTGTTGTCTCGTTAGTTTTACCAGGGAATACACGGCGAACTAACACAAAGAACAACGGTACAAATACAACAACTAATATTGATGATGCGAGTGTGCCGCCAATAATCGAAATACCTAACGCATTTTGCGCACCAGAACCCGCACTTGAGGCTATTGCAAGTGGTAAAACACCACAAATAAAGGCCATCGAAGTCATGAGTATTGGACGTAAACGTAAGCGTACAGCTGCAATAGCCGCATCAACTAAGCCAAGCCCATCATCCATTTTATGAATCGCAAACTCTACAATCAGTATCGCATTTTTAGATGCCAAACCAATGGTGGTCAACAAGCCAACCTGCAAGTAAATATCGTTAGATAAGCCACCGCCTAGCGCTGCCATAATTGCACCAAATATACCCAGTGGCACAATCATCATTACCGCAAACGGTACCGACCAACTTTCATAAAGTGCAGCTAAACATAAAAATACAAACAACAGCGATAAGCCATATAGTAAAGGTGCTTGACCACTACTTGAGCGCTCTTGGAATGAAATACCGGTCCACTCAGACGAAATACCATTAGGCAGCTGTTTAACTAAACGCTCCATTTCATCCATTGCTTGGCCTGTACTGTAACCCGGCGCTGCACTACCTTGAATTTCCATTGCTGAAAAACCATTGTAACGCTCTAAACGTGGCGAACCATACGTCCAGTAAGCACTAGCGAACGCTGAAAACGGCACCATATCGCCATTATCATTGCGCACATACCACTTATTTAGGTCCTCAGGCACCATGCGCGATTGTGCATCACCTTGCATATACACTTTTTTAACTCGACCACGGTCAATAAAGTCATTCACATAACTACTACCCCATGCTGTCGAAAGTGTACTGTTAATATCGTTTTGCGACACACCAAGCGCTTCGGCTTTTGCCAAATCTGTATCAAGTTGTAGTTCTGGCATATCTTCTTGTCCGTTTGGACGCACGCCCGCTAAAATTGGACTTTGGCTTGCTAAACCTAATAACTGATTTCGTGCCGCCAAAAGTGCGTCATGGCCAAGGCCTACACGGTCTTGTAAGAAAATATTGAAGCCATTAGCAGTTCCCAGTTCAACAATTGCAGGTGGCGGAAAGGCAAAAACAAATGCTTCTTTTATCGTTGAAAAGTAGCCCATCGCTTTACCTGCAACACCTTGAACAGATAACTCGTCACGCTGACGCTCATCCCAATGTTTAAGGTTAACAAAGGCAATTGCTGAGTTTTGGCCAGAGCCGGCAAAACTAAAACCAGTAACGGTAAAAATACCATTCACAGCTTCAGATTGATCGTTTAAAAAGTGATTTTCTACCTTTTTAACAACCTCAAGCGTTTGTTGTGTTGTAGAGCCTGCTGGCAGTGAAACTTGGTTAAACAAAATACCTTGGTCTTCGTCAGGTAAAAATGCCGTTGGCAAGCTTGAGAATACATAAACCATACCGCCCACAATCACGCCATAAATAAGTAAGTAGCGTTTAGAGTGTGTAAGCATACGGCCTACAAAGCTTTGTGCACCTGAATTTGTTTTATCAAAACCACGGTTAAAGCCTGTAAAAAATCGGCCAAATAACGTCTCATTGTTATGTACATGGCTTGGTTTTAAAAGCGTTGCACACAATGCAGGCGTTAAAATAAGAGCAACTAAAACAGATAACCCCATCGCCGATACCAGTGTTATAGAAAACTGACGATAAATAATACCGGTAGAGCCACTAAAGAATGCCATTGGGATAAATACCGCAGAAAGCACCATGGCAATACCTACCAGCGCGCCTTTAATTTCATCCATAGATTTACGCGTAGCTTCAAGTGCCGAGAGTTTTTCCTCGGTCATTAAGCGCTCAACGTTTTCTACAACAACGATTGCGTCATCTACCAATAAGCCTATGGCAAGTACCATCGCAAACATCGTTAGCGTATTTATTGAATAACCAAAAGTGTACAAAATACCAAACGTACCTAGTAAAACCACTGGCACTGCTATTGTTGGTATAAGTGTTGCCCTAAAGTTTTGTAGGAACAAATACATAACTACAAAAACAAGTACAACAGCTTCAATTAAGGTGTGAATAACTTTTTCGATAGATAACGATACAAACGGCGTTGTGTCGTAAGGTATAACAGCATCTAACCCTTCAGGGAAAAACGGTTTTAGCTCTTCAATCGCTTTTTTAACTCCAGCGGCAGTATCAAGTGCGTTAGCACCACTGGCTAATTTAATACCTAACCCTGATGCAGGTTGCCCATCGTAACGAGCAACAACGCGGTAGCTTTCACCGCCAAGCTCTACTCTAGCAACGTCCTCTAGACGTACAAAAGAGCCATCTGGATTGGTTTTAACTAATATTTGTTCAAATTGCTCTGGCGTTTGTAATCGACTTTGCGCTGTTACTGTTGCATTAAGTTGCTGACCATCAACGGCAGGCATACCGCCAAGTTGACCGGCAGATACTTGTGCATTTTGCGCACTAATTGATGCACTAATATCAGCAGGTGTCAGCTTATAATTTTGTAACTTTGAAGGGTCTAACCAAATACGCATCGCGTACTGAGAACCAAACAGCTGCACTTCACCTACGCCTTCAACACGCGAGACAATATCTTGCACGTTTGATGAAACATAATCGCCAATATCAATATTGGTCATGCTGCCATCTTTAGACACAAAAGCATAAACCATTAAAAAGTTACGCGCAGACTTTGCAACTACAACACCTTGCCTTTGAACGGCTTCTGGTAATAGTGGAGTCGCTGTTGCTAGTTTATTTTGCACTTGGACTTGTGCAATATCAGGGTCTGTTTCAGCGCTAAATGAAAGTGTAAGCGTAGCAGAACCACTCGACTCAGACGTAGATGACATATAAAGCAGGCCATCAAGTCCTTTCATTTTTTGCTCAATAACTTGCGTTACCGTATCTTCAAGTGTACGTGCAGATGCACCAGGGTACGTTGCAGTAATACTCACTGCAGGTGGTGCAATTGAAGGATACTGCGAAATAGGTAAACTCCTAATCGCCAAAATACCTGCAAGCATCACTACAATAGCGAGTACCCAAGCAAATATCGGTCTATCGATAAAAAATCGTGACATTAAAACTCTCCGTTATTGCGCTTGATCGGCTTTAGCAGACGATTGAATTTCAGATGGATTCACTGGTGCACCAGGGCGGATTTTTTGTAAACCTTCAACTATTAACTTATCGCCATCCAGTAAGCCATCAGTAACAAGCCAATCAGAACCAATCGTTCTATCTACTTTTAATACGCGGCTTTCTACTGTGTTGTCTTTGCTGACAACCATTGCTGTTGGTTCGCCTTTTGAATTACGGCTAACACCACGTTGCGGAGCTAAAATAGCACCCGCCTTAACACCTTCCACAATAGAAGCTCGAGCATACATGCCTGGCAGTAATAATTTTTCTGGGTTTGAAAATTTAGCACGTAGTATTACTGAGCCAGTACTTGGATCAACTGTCACTTCAGAAAACTGCAATGTGCCTTTATGAGGATAAACAGAACCATCTTCCATAATAAGTTCAACGTCAGTTTGGCTAGTCGAATCAACACTTAGAGCACCTGATGATATTGCTTTTTTAAGTTTGGTAAGCTCATTACTTGATTGTGTTAAATCGATATAAATTGGATCTAACTGAGTCACTGTAGCAAGTGCAGTACTTTGGTTAGCACTAACTAGTGCACCTACAGTTACGCTTGATTTACTAATTTGACCACTAATTGGTGACGACACATGGCTGTAATCAAGGTTAATTTGCGCCGATTTTAACTGCGCTTTAGCCGTTAATAATTCTGCTTTTGCTTGTTTGTATGCAGCATCTGCTTCATCAAAGTCTTGCTGACTTACCGCTTTTATTTTTAAAAGCTCGCTAAAACGAGATGCTTTAGCTTTACTACTTGAAATACTCGCCTGAGCACGTGCAACACTTGCTTCACTTGCTGCTAAGTCTGCTTCAAATGTCGCAGGGTCTATTTGATACAGAGCCTGGCCTTGTTTAACCTCTTTACCTTCAACAAATAAACGAGATTGCACAATACCACTTACTTGTGGGCGAATTTCAGCAATTTGAAATGCACTGATACGACCAGGAAGTTCTTTTTTGAGAGTAAGCGCTTGGCTTTTTAATGTAAGTACACCCACTGGTACAGCTTTAGGAGCTGAAGCTTGTGACTGCTCAGCAGCCTGATCGCAACCAGTTAAAGCAACAGAACCGACGAGGGCTGACAATACAAATAAAGCGATGCGGGAACGCTGCATGTTAAATACCTTTTAGTTTAGAGTGAACGATCATTCTAAATTAAAACGCGCTGATAATGAATCTTAATTAGAAGAAATTTACACAAACTTACACTCCTCAGTACAATATACGTCTTAGGTTGCATTTAATGTTAATTAGATGAAAATAGAATCAAGACTGTATGAAAATAAAACAACTTAACATATTGAAATAATATCCCATTTTAGAAACGAAGTTTTTAACAGACACAAAAAAGCCAAGCAAATACAGCTTGGCTATTTATATAAAAACTAAAGCACACACCTTATTTTAAAGGATATTAGCACTCTGCGGGTTAATAACCCTTGAAACTAACAACTGCTCTACCCTAATTCCTTCTACATCAACAACTTCAAACTTAAAGCCTGAAAAAGTTAAATGTTCCGCGCGTTTAGGTATTCGCTTCATATTGTAAATTAAAAAGCCAGCGACCGTTTCATAGTGCATCTGGTCAGGAAATTCTTCTATATCAAGTACTTTTGCTAAATCGGTAATTGGGGTTAAGCCATCTACAAGCCATGAATTTTTATCGCGTTCTATGATTAATTCGTCGCCTTGATGAGTGATTAAATCACCCATAAACCCTTTCATTAAATCTTTTACCGTTACAATACCCACCGAAAGCGCATATTCGTTTACGACAACAGCAAATGGTTTTGCTGCGCTTTTAAACGCATTTAAAGCTTCAGATAAGCTTAATGTTTCGGGTAAGTAAAAAACATCTTTATCAATGAGATCATCGTTTATATTGGCGGCTTCGCCCTTTAGTACTTGTCGTAAAATATCTTTAGATTCAACAGAGCCATGCAACTTATCTAAATTTCCTGACACCACTAAAAAGTGGTTATGAGGATGGTCAATAATTTTAGTCGCAATATCATGGCTAGATTCGTTTAAATCAAAATATACAATTTGGTCGCGTGGTGTCATTACGCTTGATAAAAATCGCGCTTCTAGGTCAAACACATTGCCAATTAATTCATACTCTTGCTTTTGCAAACTACCGTATGCAGCACCTGCTTCCATCATGGCAACAATGTCCTCTGTTGTCACATTGTCTTCTCGCTCAGCGGGCACTTTAAATAAGCGCAGCACAAAGTTAGTTACACCATTAAAAAACATCACCAGCGGGGTTAATGCAAAGGTAACCCAGCGCATTATTGTAACCACTCTAACAGCGACCGCTTCTGGCATGATCATCGCTAAACGCTTTGGCATTAAATCGGCAAACAATATAAACAAGGATGTAATAGTAAAAAACGAGAATAAAAAGCTAATTTTTTCTAAATGCGCACCTTGATAAAACAATACCAACACACTTTCAACATAAGGCGATAAGGCCTGCTCGCCCACAATACCACCCAATATCGCTATCGCGTTGAGTGCTATTTGGATCATGGCAAAAAAAGCCCCTGGATTTTCTTGTAGCTTTAGTACCGCTGCTGCCTTTATATTCCCTTCATCTGCCATTACTCGCAGTTTTATTTTACGCGACGCTGCTATTGCTATTTCTGACATAGCAAACAACGCACTGATCAAGATCAATAAGCTAATCCCGATTAAATCACCCATTTAACGCTCCAAAAAGTTAGTGCTTTTTTAAACAAAAAGCAGCTGGATTATAATCGGTTTTTTAAATGCGGCAATTTATATTTATAAAATATATTTAAGCTATTAATTTTCAATTGGTTGAGAGGTAAAACAGCAAATTTAAAGTGCTTAAATTTTATTAAAGGCGACTTTTAATTGAGAAACTAAAGCCGGATCCATATTTATATTACAGGCAAAAAATAACGGAGACTGAGTTGTATTTAGATTTAGTAATGGTTCGAGTAACTCAAGCTTAGGCTCTGTTTTAACTCGGTAGTTAAATTGCTTTTTGTTGAGGATAACAAAATCAAGTATATGGTGACGAGTGCTTATGAGTTTATCTATTTTATCTAGGCTATCGATGAGTAATAAATGCTTGTTCTCACTAAAGCCCCTCTCAAGCAAATAGTGATGACTAAAGTTATCACGCAGTACTGCTATTTTATATTTTTTAGCATCATTGAGAGTATTTAACTTTATACCTCTGGACTTTAGACCATAAATGGCTGAATCAAAGCTTTCCAGTTCACCTACCCAGTTAAACTTACTTTCTCTATTAGGTAATCGAACAATTGAAAATATACAGGTATTTTTATCGCGTAGCGCTGCATTGTAAGATATGGCCCAACTATGCGCCAACATAGTGTATTTTATACCAGTGCCTTCTAGCGCTTTATAAACTTTATCGACAGAACGGCCAACGAGTTTATTATCTTCATTGAGATACTGAAAGTCCGGAAATACTTCCGTTACTATTGTGATTTCAGTTGCATCAACTTTAATACAGCTAATGAACAATAAAAAGATCAATAATTTCATTCAGCAAGGCCTCAACTAACTCATTATAAGTATTTAATAAATATAGCTGAGGCTTTATGAACTGCTAGTTTTTAGTCATGTAATGCACACTTATACGCTGATAGTGCTAGTATTTATAGCTCATACAGCTTACTTGTTCATCGCACTAATTAAAAAGGCTGAAATTTTAGCGCCTTCTCTAAGTGTCGTTTCAGAGCTTGATTGGCCAACTAAAGAGCTGTCGGTAAATGGCGCTATTTCCATCATATCCGCACCCGTAATCGGAAACTCATCCGCAATGGCTGATAAAATATCAAGCGCATGCTGTGGTGTTAAACCATTATGTTCTGGCGTGCCTGTGGCAGATGCAAACTCTGCATCAAGCGCATCAATATCAAAGCTTACGTATACTTCATCAACGTTATCAGCTTTTAATTGTGCAATAGCGTCGGCAGCAACCGCTGCTGCGCCGCGCTCAATGATTTCATGTGCCCAATGTTGCTTAACGCCAAAGGTACTTTCCCAGTGCGCTTTAGGCTTGCCACTTGAGCGTATACCAAATTGTATTAAATGATGTGGCGCTGGTAAAAATTCTAAAATATGTGTACACCACGAGCCAAAACATAAATCTATGCCTAAGCGCTCAACGAGTAAATCGGTATGCGCGTCAAAGTGAATAATAGCGGTACGCTTACCTTGCTCACGTTTTGCTTTTAAGTACGCTTTGGTAAGTGGGTAACTAATTGAGTGATCGCCACCAATACCAAATATCCCTTTATCTTTAAATGTCGCGTAAAAGCT
Source organism: Pseudoalteromonas sp. RB2-MNA-CIBAN-0110 (assembly GCF_040309305.1). Classification (NCBI taxonomy): domain Bacteria; kingdom Pseudomonadati; phylum Pseudomonadota; class Gammaproteobacteria; order Alteromonadales; family Pseudoalteromonadaceae; genus Pseudoalteromonas; species Pseudoalteromonas sp. RB2-MNA-CIBAN-0110. The sequence goes on from NZ_JBEOOQ010000001.1 coordinate 255,609, forward strand.
GTCGCATACATCCTCTGTGATTGATAACGGACTTACGTAATAGTCGTTATCTTCATTACCGTATAGGGCTTTTTGGCAATTAGAAATGGTTGCGTCATTTAGGTATTTATCATGAAGTAAATGTGGGATTACACGTACATCGCCTAAATCAAACGAGTGACACTGCGGTTGCTGATCAATTAAAGCTGAGCGCACAAACAGTGGCCCCCAGTTTGCACCGCGCAAAATACCACCGCCACAGTCTGAGCTAATACCTAACATAACGGCTTTATGTGGAGAATTTGGTAATTCATTTAAAGACTCGCGCCACAAATTATCAACGTTTTCAGTTTGTCCATAAAGTTTATTACGCAGTGCGGCTTTGCGCTCCTTTGCAGTATTTACTGTGTATACGCCATCACCCGGTGCGCACAAACAGTGCTCAACTTTGTTTTTAAATGCTTCAAATTGTGTGCTCATAATAAACTCCTTCGATTTTTATTCTGTACGTAGCTAATTACTTTTGATTAGTTATGCAAAATCACCAAAAGTGCCTAAACTTCAAATAAATTCCACTTTGCTAAATAAGTCTGTACCTAATATAAATAAACACGTTATCTTTTACGTGCTTAATAAAAATTTAAGCCATTGAATTAATTTAATATTAATGAACATTTACCATAAACTATTTAATTGTAGTTACGCGCTTGGTTGATACTTATTATGTCTGCTTGAACATGTCAACAGCACAACAAGCCTACGTATATAAGCACTTGATTGAATATTCATAGTTGATGAATAAATCAAATTAATCCTTAAAATTATTAAGACTTAATTGGAGGAGTTAAGATAAAACGGACAATCGTCCTGTACTTGATAAACGTTTCTAGCAATGATGCTAGATTGACACAATTTATTATAAAAAGGCTTAGCTATGGAAAAGGTATTTCACTTAGGACTATGTATTGACGATCTTAAAGGTGCAAAACTTGCGATTGTACCGGGCGATCCAGATCGTGCTGCACGCATTTCACAATTCCTAGACAACCCAACCTGCCTTGCTCAAACTCGTGAGTTTCATGTTTACTTAGGTCAACTAAACGGCCATTCGGTGGTTGTTTGTTCTACGGGTATTGGTGGTCCATCTACGTCGATTGCAGTAGAAGAATTAGCACAACTTGGCGTGCGTAAATTTTTACGTATTGGTACAACAGGTGCGATTCAGCCACATATCAACGAAGGCGAAATTTTAATTAGCCAAGCGTCTGTACGTTTAGACGGTGCAAGCCAGCATTTTGCTCCTCTTAGCTACCCTGCTGTGTCTGACTTTTATGCAACACAAGCTATGGTACAAGCATGTAAAAACTTAAATATCGATTTTCATATTGGTATTACTGCATCAAGCGATACATTTTATCCAGGACAAGAGCGTTACGATACGCATTCTGGTTACGTTCCTAAATCACTACAAGGTAGCTGCGAAGAGTGGCAAAAACTGGGCGTGATGAACTACGAAATGGAATCAGCAACATTATTTACTATGTGTGCAGCCCTTGGTTTACAAGCTGCATGTGTTGCCGGCGTACTTGTTAATCGTACTCGCCAAGAAATACCAAATGTTGACCATGGTGAAATTGAGCGTAAATCTGTAGCGGTAGTATTAGAAGCGGCTAAAGTATTACTTGATTAATATAGGTTATATTAATAGTGAAATTATAAAGCACAGCTCTGGCTGTGCTTTATTGTTTTTAAGAGGTTATTTTAGCTGAGCGCTAATTACTTCTATTGCCGGTAGATTTTTAAAACTTGCAAGTACAGCACGTGCTACACCCGCTTGGTTTTCATGGCCTGCGGTTTCTAAAAGTGTAATTGATTTTACTGTACTTTCGTTAAAGCTAAGCCCTGCGATAAATAATTGGCTAAGCGCACTTTGTAGTGGCGACAAGCTTGGGCTGTATGCTGCGTTTTCTGCGTAACTTCCGTAAAAATCACCATTTTTAAATGTACTAATTTTTACTGCACTAAAGTTTTTACTATAGGGTACGTATGCGTTTAATGCTGTACTTGCTAGTTTTTCATCTAGTTGATCATTTGAAAATACTTGCTGGTGAGGCTCTGGATTAAACAAGCTAAACGCGTTACCTAAATCAGTCGGCCCAAACGAGTGCGGCAGTAATTCTGCCAATTTAAAGTGTTGCTCTGGCAATAAAATATCAAACTCTTTCGCATCTGCGAGTTCGTTCATAAACTGGCGGCAGTATCCACACGGTGCATCGCTAATCGCTATTTTAACTATTTTTTTAGCGCCGTTTAACCATGCGTTATTTATAGCCGATTGCTCTGCATGAACCACTAAACTCAATGCTTGATGATTAAATTCTACATTTGCACCAAAGTAAAAGTTTACGTGGCCTCTTTCGTCTAGTGCTTTAACAATTGCGCCTACATGAAAATCTGATACCGGCGCAACAGCATACTCAGAAGCCAAAGGTACTAAACCTTGTAATAATGAATCATCAGATACATTGAGTTGTGCGCATAACTGCTTAATATTATTAGAATTTAATATGCCACGTTGTGATTTTAATTGACTACGTAATGACGCTGTTTGCGCTACGTTTAATGTGATGTGCGAATTTGTAAGTGCTGTATCTTGCTGTACAGTAAAAGTTGCTGAAGCCATAACATTTTTTAATTATTCAATGGCTAAGTAGTTTAAAAGGTTAAGGTGTTAAATACCAGCCTATTTAACGCAAAAAAAGGGAGCACATCGCGTGCTCCCTTTTAATACCAATAGGTATACCTAACAAAATAACATGTTAGCCAGTATTACGCATACCTGCTGCAATACCTGTCATCGTGATCATTAATGCATTATCAATGTCACCTTCGTTGCGTTTTTCCTCTGAGCGAGCACGGCGTAAAAGCTCAACCTGTAGTAAGTTAAGTGGATCGGTGTACGGGTTACGTAAACTAATCGACTCCTTAATCCAAGGTTGTTCGGCTAGTAGGCTTTTTTGCGGGCTAAGTGATTGCACCAAGCTAATGGCTTCTTGAAGCTCTTTACGAAGTGTTACACCCAGTGGTTTGTACATATCTTCCACCAGCGCATTATCATAATGCTCACTCAACCAACAATCGGCTTTACTAAATACCATTTCTAGCATTTCTAGGCGCGATCTAAAGAACGGCCACTGTAAGCTCATTTCGTTTAGAGTTTCTGCGCCGTACTTATTAAGCGCAGCTTTTAAGCCTGTTAACGCACCTAGCCATGCAGGAAGCATTAAACGGTTTTGGCTCCACGCAAAAATCCATGGAATAGCACGTAGACTCTCAACGCCACCATTAGGATTACGTTTTGCAGGACGCGAGCCAAGCGGTAACTTAGACAGTTCAAGCTCAGGTGTTGCCATTCTAAAGTAAGGTACAAAGTTTTCATCATGACGAACTACATTACGGTAATGCTCACATGACTCCTCACTTATTAGCTTCATTACTTCGCGCCACTGCGGTTTTGGCTCTGGTGGCGGTAATAAGTTACTTTGCAGAACTGCGCCTGCGTAAATATTTAAGCTTTGCAGTGCTACATCGGGTAAACCAAATTTAAAGCGAATCATCTCGCCTTGCTCGGTTACACGCAACCCCCCTTTTAATGAGCCTGGCGGTTGTGAATGCAGCGCTTGTGCAGCAGGTGCACCACCACGCCCTACAGTGCCGCCTCGTCCGTGGAATAAAACAAGCTCAATACCACGTGCATCAGCAAGTTGTACTAGTTTATCCATTGCTTCGTACTGCGCCCAACCTGCTGCCATCATGCCGGCATCTTTAGCAGAATCAGAGTAACCAATCATAACATTTTGGGTGTTTTTAATGTGCCCGCGATACCAAACATTATCAAGTAATGTGGTAATTACATCACTGCCTGCGTTTAAATCGTCGAGTGTTTCAAACAACGGTGCTACTGGTAAATCAAAGCTACAGCCGCTTTCTTTTAGCAACAGTTGTACTGCTAAAATGTCTGACGCTGTTCGTGCCATCGAAATAATATACAAACCAAATGTTGCTTCGTCTTGCTTGGCAATTACATCAAAGGTATCAAGTACTTCTTGTACATCAGGGCTTGGTTGCCAATGCTTTGGAATAAGCGGTCTGCGCGAGTTAAGCTCTGCAAGTAAAAATGCTTGTTTGTCTTGCTCTTGCCATTGGTTGTAGTCGCCTAAACCTAAATAACGAGTCAGTTCTGAAAACACATCGCCGTGGCGAGACGAATCTTGGCGCACATCAAGTTTAGCTAAACGCAAACCAAAGCTATTTATACGGTGCAGTAAATCAAGTAATAAGCCATCCGCAACTACTTTCATATTACACTTTAATAACGAGCGATAGCACACTTCAACTGGGTGCTTAAGCTGATTAATATTAGTAATTAAATCTTGTGAATCGCTGCGCTTATTTTTAATTTTAGCACCTAAGTGCGCCACTGTTTCTGCAACCTGATTTTTAAGCTTTTTGATCACCGCTCTATATGGTTCAAACTCTTGCCCTGCAAGCTCAACAAGCTCATCACTGGCATCTGACATAGAGAGTTCAGCGCACAACGTTTTTAAGTCTTGAATGTATAAGTTAAGTGCCATCCAACGACCATGATCAAGCACTTCTTTTGTTACCTGCGATGTTACAAATGGATTACCATCACGGTCTCCACCCATCCACGATGTAAACTCAATTGGGCTGTAATCTATTGGCAACTCTAAGCTCAACTGGTCTTTAACATTGGCTGAAAATTCACGTAAAAAGCGCGGAACCGCATGCCAAAGGCTATTTTCTATTACTGCATAGCCCCATTTGGCTTCATCAACTGGCGTTGGGCGAGAGCGACGAATATCGTCGGTATGCCAAGCTTGGCTAATCAGCTGTTCAATACGATTTAAAATATTGTCCCGCTCTTGCACTAAGTTATCTTTTCGCTCTAATGACGCTAAGCAATCACTTAGTTCAACGTGTTTGTTAATAATAGTACGGCGCGTAACCTCGGTTGGGTGAGCGGTCAATACTAAGTTTATGTGGAGTTTTGAGAGTGTTTCGGCCAAATGATTACTGTCTAACTGGCCTTGTTCTGCTTTTGTAGCTAACGTTTTTAATGTTTGAGTGAGAGGGTTTTGTTGACCAAGGCCAACGTCATTAAAACGCGAAACGGTATGAAATTGCTCTGCTACATTAGCAAGGTTTAAAAAATGATTAAATGAACGGGCAACCGGTAAAAGCTCTTCATCACTAAGCGCATGTAAAACATCTATTAGCGCTTGTCTGTCGTCTTCGTTACCACTGCGAGATGATTTTGATAAAGCACGAATTTCTTCCACTTTATCTAAAATCGCTTGACCTTGGGCATCTTTGATTGTTTGTCCTAGTAGTTGCCCTAGTAAATTTACATTACCTCGCAAGGCGGCGTATTGTTCACTCATTTATCAGTCTCCATTTTTTCGTAGGACACTATTAATATCATCATGAAGAGATATTTAATAGATCCATTTGCAATGTCTTGTCGTAAAAAAGTATATATAAAATAATCACAAAGCATTCACATGATCATTTTTTACGATGGTAACTGCCCTCTTTGTAGCACCGAAATGCAGCAACTAAAACACGCTGATAACAAAAACTTAATTACGCTTGAAGATCTTAACGCGGGCGACTTCAGTGAGCGCTACCCGTATATTGATAAAGACAAAGCAATGAACTACCTTCAAGCTCAAAAGCAATCAGGTGAAATGATTTATGGGCTTGATGTAACTTACGAAGCATGGAAAATAGTGGGTAAACACAGCTGGTTGAAAATTTTTCGCTTGCCAATAATTCGCTTTTTCGCTGACTGCGGATACCTATTATTTGCTAAGTATCGGCACCCCATCAGTCGCTTTTTAATGCCAAATACTCAGTGCAGTAACGGCCAATGTGGACTAAAAGCAAAAGGTGATAAATGAAAACTATTGTTTTATTCGGCGCAAGCAGCGCCATAGCAAATGCATATATAGAACATCTACAAATAAACACGCCTACTCATCAGATCGTTTGTATTAGTTCAAAAAGTATTGAATCTGGCTCAAGTGTTGTCCACCTGCATACTGACTACACAAAACAAAGTTTAGCGCGCGTTACTAATTACCTAAAAGAGCAAAATGCCGATATACAACAAGTTATTATATTCAATGGTACACTGCACAACGAAACCCATATGCCTGAAAAAAAGCTGGAGGATTTAGACGCTGAGTATTTTAGCCAACTTCTAAATTCAAACACCCTAACTCCCCTACTTTGCTTACAGAGCGTATTGCCGCTGTTAACCCACAAAACGCAGTGTACTATTACAGCACTCAGTGCGCGTGTGGGCAGCATTAACGACAATAAATTAGGCGGTTGGTATACTTATCGCGCATCTAAAGCGGCGCTTAACATGCTATTTAAAACTGCCGCTATAGAGCTTGCTCGTCGTGCTAAAAATACCAAACTCATTCTGTTTCACCCTGGCACTACCGATACAGCACTTTCAAAGCCCTTTCAAAAGAATGTACCTGAAGGCAAATTATTTACGCCTGAATTTGTAGCCAAGCAACTATTTGAATTAACAAACAATAACCCTGATTTAAAACTCAACGGTGAGCCTGCTTATTTAGACTGGCAAGGCTCAACCATACCGTGGTAAGGATTTTTAATGCATTTTACTAAAGCGCGTATAGACGCACTTGAAAAACATACCCGTACACATTTAATTAATTCTCTTTCGGGTTTTAAAAGCGCTAATTTAATTGGCACGCAAGACTTACTCGGCAATACCAACTTGTCGATTGTAAGTTCAGTTATTCACCTTGGGGCTAACCCACCGTTAGTCGCAATGATTATGCGCCCTCACAGTGTGCCGCGTCATACATTTGAAAATATTTTACAAACGGGCACTTACACCATTAATCAAGTGAATAAGTCAATTTACAAACAAGCTCATCAAACTTCAGCCCGTTACGATAAAGACGAGTCTGAGTTTGATGCTACAGGGTTAACGCCTGGATACTTAAACGACTTTGCAGCGCCTTTTGTAAAAGAAAGCCGCTTAAAGTACTCGGTTAAATTTGTAGAAAACCAACATTTAGCCATCAATGGGACTGAGCTCGTTATTGGCGAAATTATGGATGTTTTTGTTGATAAAGCCGCGCTGCAAAGCGATGGTTTCCTAGATTTACAAGCAATAGAAACAGTGGCAGTAACCGGGCTTGATAGCTACCACACAAGTAATAAACTCACGCGTTTACCTTACGCTAAAAAATAATATGACCTTTTAAGAGGTTATTATTTTATAGCCTCTTATCGCATAACATTGAATTTTACCTTGGTATTAATCACACTAGCTAAAAATCCAAGGAGAAAAACATGACCACTACGGGCATAGGTACACAATCAAGCGAGCAAGCGCTGGCAAGCCTAAGTAATATGACGCAAACGCTAACCCCTATTGCAGCTGACGAACATTTAGAGCGCATAGCCAAAGCGCAAGCTTATATGCTTGCAAACAACATAGATGCAATTTATTTAAACGCTGGCACCAACCTAACCTACTTTACAGGTATGAAATGGTACGCGAGCGAGCGCATGGTTGGCGCAATATTACCGGCCCTTGGTGAAGTACAATACATTGCGCCTTATTTCGAAATTGGTTCACTAAACGGGTTTAAAGTAATAGAGGGACCTATTCATGGGTGGCAAGAGCACGAAAATCCTTATGCACTTTTTGTCGAAGTACTAAAAAAGTTAAATATTAATGAAAACGCAACCATTGGCATTGATGAAAGCGCACAATTTTTTATATTCGACGGCATTAATAAAGCGCAAACGGGTTTAACACTCATAAACGCACAACCTGTCACTGCGCATTGTCGTATGCATAAATCAGTTCACGAGCTTAGCTTAATGCAGCGCGCTATGGATATGACCTTAGCCGTACATCAAGCCACAGCAAGCATGCTTTATGAGGGAATAACCACCACCGAAGTAGAAGCCTTTATTAAGCAAGCACATCAAAAAGTAGGCGCGCCAGGTAACTATTTTTGTATTGTTTTATTTGGTGTTGCAACGTCTTTTCCGCACGGTGTTAAAGACGCCCAAGTACTTAAAAAAGGCGATATGGTATTAATAGATACCGGCTGTAAAGTACACGATTACCTATCAGACATAACCCGTACCTATGTATTTGGCGAACCAACCATACGCCAACGAATGTTTTGGGATCATGAAAAAGCAGCGCAAATGGCGGCATTTAATGCAGCTAAAATCGGTGCTACGTGCGAAGACGTAGATGCTGGCGCACGTACTTATTTAGCGGCGCAAGGGCTAGGACCGCAGTACCAAACACCGGGTTGCCCGCATCGAACTGGCCACGGCATTGGGCTAGACATTCATGAATGGCCATACTTAGTTGGCGGTGATAAAACCCCACTTGCCCCAGGCATGTGCTTTAGTAACGAGCCAATGTTAGTTATACCTGATGAATTTGGCGTACGTTTAGAAGATCATTTTTACATGACCGACAACGGCCCTCATTGGTTTACACAACCAAGTTATAGCATTGACGACCCATTTGGGCTTAACGCCTAAAGATTAGTACCTTCTAAAAGAGCAGCTGTATAGCTGCTCTTTTTAGTTTGGTATTGATAAAGCTAAATTAATCCCAATATCCTTTTTTATACTTAGTTATAAGCAATCCTCAAAAGGATAAATATGAAAAAATTTAAAATTGATATCGTTTCAGACGTAATGTGCCCTTGGTGTGTAGTGGGTTATAAAAACCTAGAAACTGCACTAGAGCAACTTAAAGACGAAATGAGCGCAGATATTACATGGCATCCTTTTGAACTAAATCCAGATATGCCAATTGAAGGTCAAGACTTAAACGAACATTTAATGCAAAAGTACAACCTAAGTGAAGAGCAAGGCGACGAAAATCGTAAAAACATGTTCGAAGCCGGTCAACGTGCTGGATTCACCTTTAATTTTGATGGCAAACGCATCATGATCAACAGCTTTGACTTGCATCGCTTATTAATGTGGGCACGTGAAGAAGGTAAGCAAACAGAGTTAAAACTCGCCTTTTTCGAAGCGCACTTCACAGATTTAAAATACTTAAATCAAGAAGAAGCATTGCTCGACGTAGTTGAAAAAGTGGGTCTTGATAAAGAAACTGCGCGCGGTATTCTACATTCAGACAAATACGTACAAGACGTACGCCAAGAGCAAGACAACTTTAAACAAATGGGTATTACGTCAGTACCTACGTTTATCATAAACGATAAGTATGCACTTACTGGCGGACAACCAAGCGACTCATTCATTCAAGCACTAAAACAAATTAGTGAAGAAGAAGCCAAGCAAGACGCTTAACGAGTAAAACTGTTGTTTAACACTTATAAAAGGCTGCGCAATGCAGCTTTTTTTATTACGTATAAGTAAGCGAACAATAATCACCTTACTATAAACTTATTTGATATTTTATCGTCAAAATACAGCACTGACATACGTGTGGTTATTCGTAACACCACAAGCGATTTATCTCTAACACAGCCTCTAAGATTCTCGTAAATGAACTTCACCATATAAAATTAGGCTGGGTATCTGTAGTGCTCAACTAATTTCGGCTGAAAGGCACAACGCTCAGGCAACGCGATTATCGTCTGCGTAAAAATTTAAGTTAAACACGTAGGTGAGTAGAGCGTAGCGAAACCCAACGAATATTCAATATTAGACAACTAGCCTGGCAGAGAGGGGAGAAGGTAACCACCACTCTTCAAATATATTTAAAAACGGTGGTCGGATAAGCAAAGCGCCATCCGACACAGTAACTTATTTGAGTGTCGACGCACATAAATAGCTAATTTATATAGCAAGAAAAAGTAAGACAGGCATCTTAATTGAACAAGCAAAGCTATCCCAATTAAGATGGGTGTCACGTTAATTCTGTTTTTCTAAAACTTTTTATGATGAGGAGTTTAAATACCTTTTGATTGTACAAGAAATCTCTTTATTTTTATTCCAAAGATAATAAAAACCACTTGAAAGCATGACTTCTATTTTGTCGTCTATAATTAAATAACGATCATGACAAGTCTGAAATTTAGGCTCATTGTTTCTTATTACGCTCCAATCTGCATGCATCAAACTCCTATCAGAGAAAATATCTGAATTAGTTTTTCCATCATCGTTATAGTTTTGTACGAACTCTATATTTAATGGTGAACTTGGTAATAATGAAAATAAATTAGGAGCGATACAGTCATGATATGAGAGGTACATATCTTGAATTAATACTTTTTTAGCATTTGATAGCAAACTTTTCAAATATGCTATTAAATAATCTCTACTACCGTTAATTTCGCATGAGATACTATAAATTTTATCAATATCATCTTTATTGATATTGAAATATGGAAAAGCTTTATGCTCATCATTAGTCGTTAATATCAGCTTGTAATATGTCGATTGTGATAAGGCCTCCAATGAATCATAGTTTCCTGCGCTTAATAGTGGAGCAATAAGGTCATCGTATATATGTTCAGGTAAGTTATGTTTTTCTTTGCAGTTAATGATCTGAAGAGCATTTGTTTCAATGGGAAAGCTAACTTTATTTAAGAGTTTTTCATATACAAGCACCTGCTTTCTTGTGGGAATAATTGAATAAAAACTTTGATACAAAGAAAATAACTTATCACTCAATACAAGCTCTTTAATCTCAGACACAATACTACCTTATACTCATTAGATCATTAACACTGGAGTCAAAAAAGCCTTTAGGGAATGAGATAACTTCATCATTTGTATTTGTATACTTCCCATTACTGTTAATACTAATAATTTTAAAAGGTTCTCTGATAGCATTTTTATACAATATAGTGATGTCAGATGCTTGTATTTTATCATTGTATACTTGATATCTAATTTTATTTATTAGATGTTCACAGTGGGTTTCTATTATTAACTGTATTCCCGCATTAGCTATAAAAGAGAAAAAAACACCTAATTGTGCTTGAGATTTTGGGTGTAAATGTATTTCTGGATTCTCAATTATGACGACATCATCTTTTTTAGCTAATAGACATAAAATGATGATTTTTGCAACATAACTAACGCCAGCACCTAGGTTTGAAGGGGCTATTTCTATTAAACCATCTGTATCAAACATGACTCTTACATTCACATCTGTAATTTTTTCAGTTTTTAGTTTCGTTTCTATCGAAATTATTTCACTTAACCACATATTTACTTGATAAGATAGATCTGAAGCGTTATCAAAATTACATAGATAATCTGGTAGTATTGATGACTTTAAATTTTCAAAAGTACCAAATAAAAACTCCCCAGTCTCGCCAACTTTCATACCTGACATTTGGGCGATATCTTCTTGACCGTCCCGATTAGCGTTGAGGTAAAATAACTCTGATTTATAACTGCTATTTGCTTCATATCTCAAGAATTCGTTATTACTCTCTAAGTTAGATATTTTACATTCTCTCGTCGTGGAAAAACCCATTTTTTTATTATCGATGGCTATACTTATTTCAACAGTCTTTGCGTTCTCGTATTTATTTCGAATAGTTTCAAAATCAGAATACCTACTTACAAGGCGTTGCATAATATATTCATTTGCAATATTACAGTTTCTAGCCACAAGTAATAAACTCTGTATAACTGATGATTTTCCCGTTGAATTTTTCCCAGTTAATATAGTTAGGGGTTTAAAACTCAGCTGTTCTTCGTTAATACTCTTAAAGTTGGTTATTTTAAGACTTTTTAGCATGATTTACCTTTATATATTTTTCAATTAAAGATTCAGCGTAGGCGAAACGAATATCAACAACCGTTTTACTATCGGCTCCTGTTGCAAATAACTTATCACTATCAATTGTCTTTTTTATTGAATTAACTTCACCTTTAAACTCTATTAAATGGCATTTATCAGGAGTACCTTCCATTAAGCAGTATGAAAGCATTTCAAATAAACCTATATTTATTGGTCGTTTAGTTTTCGTTTTTGTTTCAAACCTGAAAACTTCATCGCCTAATATATTGTGAATATTAATCATTGCATCATTGAATAAGCCTTCAAGCTCTTCATTTAAATCTTTACTGTCTTGTTTATTAATAAAATCCATGACTAAAGCTAAGAAGTCATCAATGTCCGATCTGTATTGGTATTTAGTTGTTTCACCATTTTTAATAATTGATAACCGATTCTTCTGGTATAAATAAAATCCTATCAGCCTAATTATAAGATACTTATCTCGCATTCTTTTAGGGCTTACTGTATTCCCTGTTACTTTTTTAAATGCTTCATTTTCTGAAAGTACCTTTAGCAAATCAGTTGCCTTACCTTGATAAAGCGCATGCCTCATTTCTTGTTTGTTTAATTGTACGCCACCACGATTAACTCTATCAAAAATATTGAATTTAATACTCTCAGGTGTTGGAGGCTGTATAACATAGGTATTAATTTGATAGTCTTCGATTTTACTTTGGTAAAAAGGGTCTAGCTCACCAAAAGATTTGCCATTGAGTTTGGTTAGTACTTTAAGTTTTGTAAATTTAAACTTTCCATCATAAAATTTCTGTAAAGCTGTTATTCTTTGACGACCATCAACAACCTGACGAACGCCGTTTTTATCTTCAAAAAGATAAATTAAAGGTATAGGTATTCCCAGTAGGATAGATTCTAATAATTCGGCTCTTTGCGGGTTCTTCCAAACATCAGCTCTTTGAAATTCTGGTGCAAGAATTAATTGCTTCTTTTGAATTTTTCTCAACAATTCAAATACGCTATACTGTTCCTTAGCAATGCGTACTTCTTTAGGCTTAGTAAGAACTGTTTGCTCATCGGAATATGAGTCGAGCTGTGATTGATCTTCTAGCTCAATATCTTCATTTTTATCTCGAGATTTAGATGTAGTCATATTATATATCGCTGGTGATTTCTTAATTTCTATTTCTGTATCTTATTATAAGTACAGATAATTATATACATAAAGACTACTTAACTATAGCTGTAGTCTCATATTTAATTCGAGCACCTATTCTGAAAGAAATGTTATGCTATTTGCATACAAAATAAATTAAGATGACACCCATCCTAATTATTATTTCGTCAAAGTGTAAAATTTAGGATGGGTTATGAGATGGAAGCTCCCCAATACGACGTCAATTTGCCAAACTGCTTAAGTAAATTAAGTACGATAAAGCACTTTAATTACATGCCAGCCGAATTTTTTTTAACAGTTAAGATGGGTGTCACGTTAATTTACGCTATTTTCGTCTGCGTAAAAATTTAAGTTAAACACGTAGGTTGGATAGAGCGTAGCAAACCCAACGAATATTCAATATTAGACAACTAGCTTGGCAGAGAGGGTAACCACCACCCATCAAATATATTTAAAAACGAAGGTCGGATAAGCAAAGCGCCATCCGACACAGTAACTTATTTGAGTTCGATGATCATAAGCAGCTAATTTATATAGCAAAATCAAGCAGGGAACCCGTCTTAATTGAACGAGCAAAGCCACCCCAGTTAAGATGGGTGTCACGTTAATTTACTTTCTAAACTTAGAGCTCATCTTTTTCCATTTTTCGCTAAAAAATTGGGATGGGGGTCAGTGTTATTTAAATTTTAGTGAATCACTCTAAATTGTTTGTTATATTTTTAGTTGCCACCCAACTCTTTTATATTGGTGAACCACCACTTTTTCATTAGGCAGCCTCCTTTTTATTAACTTAGTAAGGCGACTTGCTCTCAAAGGCGACACGGAAGAACCAATGATAATACTTTCAATATCATTCTCATTTACTTTAACTACATCTAGATTACTATTGATGTTCCTTACTTTAGCATTCGATTCAGAGCAAACAATTCTATATTCATTTTCATAACTCCATTCCGACATTTTCATAAAGAAGTACTTCTGCATAATATTTAGAGTAATATCAGAAAATATATCTGAGTGTTTGTCATTGAAACCACCTTTTGCTTCCATTTCCACAACAACTGAAGCCATAAAGTTGAAGGCATTGTTTAAGCTTTGATGACCATTTTTATAATTTACTTTTTGTGGAGAGCCAAATGATGGATTTTTCTTGAACTTAACAACAACACCTCGATGTTCGTCTGCATAATGTGACCACATGAGCAAGTTATCTGGCTTAGTCGTTAATGATAGGATTCTGAAATGGCTAATAATATCCGACCAACTATTTAATAATTCGTTACTAATTACTTTAAATTCTTTCTTCCAATTTCTTTCTTCAGCACTTAAGTGGTTTTTAAACTCAGACTGAAAGTCATTAAACTCCGGATAATATTTCGCGACAGCACTTATCATTGTGTCCTGTAGACGTATGACATTTAATTCTAGCTCAGGAACTGTCGAGTCCATAGGATCATTGAACTTTAATGGATCTGTGAACTTTATTGTTTTGTATCTTAGTAATAACCTTAAAGTACTTTGGTTCATATATTTATAGTAAGCTTCAGGTGTCGATTCTTTATGTTCTACTGTAGCTGAACTTTCATCATCTTTACTTCTAACCCTATTTTTTATCTTTTTATTCAAAAAGTTAACTCTTCTTTTGAGTTTTTTTATTTGTTTGAATCTACTCATATCTTCCCAAAAAACATCGCCAAATTAAGATGACACCCATCCTAATTCTTAGTTCGTCAAAATATAAAATTTAGGATAGGTGATGAGACGGACGCTCCCCAATACGGCGTCAATTTGCCAAACTGCTTTAGTACATTAAGTACGATAAAGTACTTTGATTACATGCCAGCCGAATTTTGTTTTAACTAGGTGGGGTTCTAAAATTGCACCTTTAAATGCAATTTTGTCAAACTGTGGGACCATTTGGCCACGTCCAAATTCACCTAAGTCACCGCCTTTTTTGCCCGATGGGCACGACGAATATTTTTTAGCTAAGGTTTGAAACTTTGCACCTTTACCTAATTGCTTAATAATATCTTCTGCAATCTCTTTGTGCTTAACCAAAATGTGAAGTGCATGTGCTGTGTTTGCCATGAAAAAAGCCTTTTATACCGTTAGCTAAAATTAAACGCGGCGATTTTAACACAACCCCATAAACCTAGCATCTACTTATACTGCAGTGTATTAACGCCTAATTTATAAATAATGTTTGGCTTCCTCTGGGTTGGGTATTCTGCAGTACTGATATTTTCCAAATAAGGTATAGCGGTTTAAAGCAACCCTATCGTATAACCAATTATTAAACCTATTTGGCAAAATACTAAATACGTTTGCTAGCTTGTATGGGTAACCTAGCTGCTTAACAACATTAAAAAAAGCATGACATTGCGTATACGCTTTACCGTTTTCTAGGTAAACCATTGAGGCATATTCAATTGTTGAAAAACCAAAGTGTGCTAACAACAGTTCTCCTTTTGGAGATTGCACGCTGCATAATTTAAAAATAGTATTAGTGTCGTGAGCAATAATAAAGTTACACCACGCGCTGCAAAGCTTACATTGCGCATCAAATAATATAATTTTTTGATTTTGCATTATAGTCACTGCATCATCGCTCATAATACCTTCCTTAAATTAAGTACTAAACTACTGCTGCACCGGCTTTTTTTGTAACTTGCGCTGTAACGTGCGCCTGTGCATATTAAGTTGCCGCGCGGTAACCGACACATTGCCATTATTGCTGTGAAGCACTTGTTGAATATGCTCCCACTCTAAACGCTCCGGCGACATAACCGCATCATCAATAGCACTCGATGCCGATGCCACAGGCTCAGTGTTAAGCGCTTTTAATAAAGTTGCCATATCAACCGGCTTAGTAAGGTAATCGTTTGCGCCTAAACGCATTGCCTCTACTGCGGTTGCTATACTTGCAAACCCAGTTAGTAAAACAATATGAGCCTGAGTGAGCAAACTACGCAGCGGCTTTATGAGTGCAAGCCCGTTGTCGTCACCTAGTTTCATGTCTAATAAAACAAAGTCGGGCAATAGTTTACGCGCGGTAAGTAACGCATCACTTTGATTATGCGCCACCTCGCAGATAAAGCCTTGTTTAGTTAAGCGCCTTGCCAGTGTGCTGGCTAAATTTATGTCGTCTTCAATTATAAGTAACTTCATGAGGCGTTATTCTCAGTGTTTACAATAGCGAGTTTAACTTTGGCGACAGCGCCGCCATCTGCATGGTTAAACAAGGTAAGTGAGCCATTTAAACGCTCAAAAGTAACGTTTGATAAAAGCACAGCAAGCCCCATTCCTTGATCGCTTGGCATAAGTTGCCCGCCCAGCTCTGCTAATTGCGATGATGAAAAGCCAGGGCCAAAATCGCGAATTAACAAGTAAACGCATTCACTATGTAAGTTATCTTGCTGCCAACTCAGCTCTAATTGAGTTTGACCTTGTTTTTGATTAGCGAGCGCGGCGTTTTGCAATAAATTTAAAATAGCAGGCAATAACATCGCATCACTTATCAATGTTGCTGCAATAGGTGGCGTAATCCATTTAATGTGCTGATCAGGGTATTGCAGTAAAAGCGTATCTGTAATTTGTGTTTGCAGTTGCTTTACGGTGGTATGCTCTTGCGAATTTTTAAGGCGTAATTGCTCTGAGAGTTTTCTAAAGTCATTAAGTTGCGTACTACACTGAGTAAGCGGCGCTTGCATGTGCTTAACAATGGGGTTGTTTGGTTGGTCTTCTAATAACTCTTCAAACAATAGCTGTAAATTTGCAATTGGGGTCGCTAGTTGATGGGTTATTTGTGCAGCGGCCCCATCAAGGGTAACAAGCTGTTCATTACGTAATTGTTTTTCACGCACGTTTGCAATAATTCGCTCTCGCTCTTTAAGTGCCCTGCTCATTGCGCCAATAACAAGTGCGATTACGCTGGCACTTAAAACAAAATTGACCCACATGCCAATAAAGTGACCACTCATATTCATTTGATGCATACTGTGATCGGGCATCTTAATCAGTAAAAAACTGTATGCGGCAATGGCTAATACCGCAATATAAGCTAATCCTTTTTCTCGCATCGTAACAGCAGCTATCATTATTGGGAGCAATAACAGTGATACAAATGCATTGGTTGCACCACCGCTTAGTGAGAGCAAAACCGTTAAAAATAATACATCAGCGGTTAACTGCATCAACATACCCAAAGGTTTAGCGCGGCTTACATTACGATAGGCAAACAGGCTAATAAGCTGAAACACAGCCTCAACGGCAATAACAATCAGTAATGGCAGTAATGCGATTTGATGTTCTAGCAAAAAATAAACGCTAAGGACAGCAATTAATTGCACCGCAATAGCGCCGCTTCGCAGCATTAATAGTCGACTAATGGTGGGGTCGGTTTGCATTAACAAGAGGTAATTGCCCAATCAAATGTTTAATATGGTTATTTTAACGGTTATGTAATTTTTAATCATCATCCATCGAAATTGAAAACGGTGCACAAGGCGTTCCTTGATGAAACACCATTTTCCATTGTTCGTTAGTTTGGCGCCAAAGCGACATACGCAATGAATAATTAAATTCACTGCGAGCAGAGCGCCTATAAGCAGCTTGATAACTAAGTTGCACTACATCATCGCTCAGCATTCGGCCCTTAAAATGCTGATTATAAAACTGTGGCACAACCTCGGTAGGTAAGCGGGTAAGTACTTGGTATTTATTAAATGTAGTGCCATTGGCAGCAATTTCGATAAATTCATCATCGAGTAAAGCATCTAATGCGCGCTCAGATTGGCGAACTTCTGGGTCTAGTAACTGGCGCTCAGCGTCAATCAAATGATTAAACAACGACACTTTTATTTTGCTGCTCATAACCTTCCCTATTGTTTATAAACTTGCCCGGCTTTCATAACAAATTGCACGTTTTTAAGTACGTCGATATTTTTAAGCGGTGAGCCATTCACACTGATAATATCTGCTTGTTTACCAACACTCAAGTCGCCAATGAATGCGCTTTGCCCCAGCAGTTTAGCTGCATGTATGGTTGCTGATTTAATAGCTTGGGCTTCGCTCATACCATTGTTTACCATTAAACTAAATTCGTTAGCATTGAGCCCATGACGCGACACCCCAGAGTCTGTTCCAAAAGCTATATTAACCTTGTTTTTCAGTGCAAGTTTAAACGAAGCCTGCATTTTTGGAGTAACTTCACGCACTTTGTCGGCTATTGCCGGTGGCATATTTGGATTTGTAAGCACCTCTTCACTTACCGTTGCACCCGCTAAAAGCGTCGGTACTAAATAAGCTCCCGTTTTTTTAAATAACTTTATTGCCTCTTTATCTAAATAAGAGCCATGCTCAATAGAATCTACACCGGCTTTTAAGGCCGCTTTTATACCTTGTGTACCGTGTGCATGCGCTGTAACTTTACGCCCTAAGTGATGAGCAGTATCAACAATTGCAATCAGCTCTGCATCTGTAAGTTGTTGGTTAACACCAGCAGCGGTATTACTTAGTACTCCACCCGTGGCAGTAATTTTAATTACATCAGCGCCACTTTTAATTACCTCGCGTACCGCACGGCTACAATCATCCGCGCCATTACATATACCAATCCCGCCTGTAACCGCATCTGTAATATCTTTTCGATAACCGTGCATATCTGCGTGTCCACCGGTAGGCGATATTGTATTACCCGCTGCAAAAATGCGAGGGCCGTTAATATCATTTCGGTCAATAGCACGTTTTAGCGGAAATATAACTTTGTGATCGCTACCTAAATCTCGCACTGATGTAAAACCCGCATCGAGCGTACGTTGTAAATATTTAATTGAGCGCAAAGCATAATCGGCGTCATATTCTGTTGCCCAGCGGTGAGGGTTTACTTTAGCATCTCGCTCAAACGTCACGTGAACATGCATATCAATAAGGCCAGGCATTACAAATTGATTTTTAAGATTTATAATATCGGCATCAGGTAGGTTAAGTTCTGCTTTTGTGAGATAGCCGTTTTTAATGGCTGTTATTGTATTATCTGTTATGACTAACGTTTGCTCTGTTTTTACTTTTTGATCCTCGGATGCAAGTAAACTGCCCGCATAAATAATTTTATGCTGTTGAGCAAAAGCCCCATTTGCTATTAATGCCAGCGTTATTGCAGTGAATGTTGTTATTAGTGTTGTTTTCATACTTGCTCCTTTTTTATACTAGCATTACCTTAAATAACCTGTAATTGCGAATATTTACGACACAAAGCATGCTATAAACTAGTCTTGAAAGCCGTTTTTTGGTATAACTCACCCATTAGTAATACATGTCAGACCACCTTAAGAGAACATACTATGCCTTACGCACATATCACTGGTTGGGGTAAATGCATTCCACCAGCAAGCATTAGCAACGATGAAATTAGTGAAATAGTTGATACCACCGACGAGTGGATAACCTCGCGTACAGGCATTAAATCTCGCCGAGTGAGCCATGTAAGTACCGCCGAGCTGGCAACCGTTGCTGCTAAGCATGCTATTGCGTGCGCAGGCGTTGATCCTAAAGATATTGATTTAGTAATATTAGCAACCTGTACACCTTCTACTGTTGTGGCAAATACCGCCTCACAAGTGCAAAAAAACATTGGTGCAACAGGCGCTGCCGCAATGGATACAAACGCGGCATGTTCGGGCTTTTTATATGCATTGCAAGCTGCTACAGCACAAATTCAAGCGGGTATGATCAAAAAAGCAGTGGTCATTGCCGCTGAGCGTATGACCTGGTACGTAAACTGGGCACGTCGCGATAGCGCTGTTTTATTTGGCGATGGCGCAGGTGCAGTAGTACTTGAAGCGGCAGATACGCCAGCTGGTTTACTAGCAACCAAAACTGGTTGTGACAGTGAAGACCGCGATATTTTACACATCACTAACTTTGGTAGTGATTTAAATAAATATGAGCCAATTGGACCATCTGATTTATTATTTGAAGGTCGTGAAATTTTCAAACGTGCTGTTAAAGGCATGAGCGAAGCGTGCGACGATGTACTTAAACAAGCCGATTTGAGCCTTGATGACATTAATGTACTCGTTCCACACCAAGCTAACTTACGTATTATTCAAGCTATTCAGCATCGTTTAAAAGTACCTGACGAAAAAGTAATGGTTAACATTGGTGAGTATGGTAATACCTCTGCTGCTACGATTGCTATTGCGTTATGTGAAGCCGTTGAGCAAGGGTTAATTAAACCGCATTCAAACATTATGTCTGCTGCATTTGGTGCCGGCCTTACCTGGGCTGCAAGTTACATAAAATGGGGCGAACGCGTAACGCCTATTAGTGTAAGCGATGCCGCTTTACCGCCATGTGATAAAACCGGTTTAGAACTTGTAGCACCGGCCGTTAAAGCATGTAAAGAAGCGCAGCCAAGCTAACACAACATGTAGTAAGCAACATATAAAACGCACTTCATTAAGTGCGTTTTTGCTTTTTAAGGAATTAAATTTGAAACTTTTAGGTATTCACCACGCTGCGATTATTTGTAGTGACTATGCACGTTCTAAACACTTTTATAGCAATGTACTTAAACTTAACGTTATTAATGAGCACTTTAGAGCTGATCGTAATTCATATAAATTAGATTTAGCCATGCCAGATGGTAGCCAAATAGAGCTATTTTCGTTTGATGGAGCGCCCGCAAGACCAAGCTATCCCGAAGCACAAGGCTTAAGACATTTAGCTTTTAAGGTAGCGGATGTACAGATTGCAAAAACGTATTTAGAGTCGTGCGAAGTAAACGTTGAGGATATTAGAGTGGATGAAATAACCGGCAAAAAATTTACCTTTTTTGCCGATCCAGATAACTTGCCACTTGAGCTTTATGAGGTTTATGAGGTTTAAAACTCATAAGCTCAAGTTCTTACTATTGAATCAAAAACTTATTTATTAAAACGATTTTGTAAGTAGTTAAATACAGCACGAATACCTAATGCTTCACCACCCGTTGGACGACCTGGTAATGCACGTAAGTTCCACGCCATTACATCAAAGTGTACCCACGGTGTTGTTGGCTCAACAAATTCTTTTAAGTAAAGCGCCGCAGTAATAGCACCACCAAACGGTGTGCTTGCGCAATTTGCCATATCGGCTACATCACTTTTTAGTAAGTTTTTATATTGCTCAAACAGCGGAAGTTGCCAAACAGGATCATGTACACTTAAACCTGCATCAATAATACCGTTTGCTACATCGCGCTCTGTTGAGAAAAAGCCCGGAAGCTCCGTGCCTAACGCAACACGACATGCACCCGTGAGGGTAGCAAAATCAATAATTAGCTCAGGATTATCGTTTTGTGCTTCGCTTAATGCATCACAC
Source organism: Pseudoalteromonas sp. RB2-MNA-CIBAN-0110 (assembly GCF_040309305.1). Classification (NCBI taxonomy): domain Bacteria; kingdom Pseudomonadati; phylum Pseudomonadota; class Gammaproteobacteria; order Alteromonadales; family Pseudoalteromonadaceae; genus Pseudoalteromonas; species Pseudoalteromonas sp. RB2-MNA-CIBAN-0110. Next base: position 276,959 of record NZ_JBEOOQ010000001.1, read on the forward strand.
AATACTAAGCGCCCTTCTGCGTCTGTATTATCAATTTCGACCATAATGCCTTTGCGTGTTTTAACAACATCGCCAGGGCGAAATGCATTGCGCGATACTGCATTTTCAACAGCGGGTACAAGCACTCGTAATCTAATTGGTAAGTTAGCTGCCATAATAAGCTGTGCTAGTGCAATTACATGCGCGGCGCCGCCCATGTCTTTTTTCATGTTACGCATGCCAGAGCTTGGTTTTAAATCAAGTCCGCCTGAGTCAAAACATACGCCCTTACCTACTAGTGTAATTAATGGAGCATCTGTCGCGCCCCATTTTAAATCAAGTAAACGCGGTTTATTTTCGCTTGCACGACCCACCATGTGAATAGTCGGGTAGTTTTGCTCTAGTAACTCATCGCCAATCCACTGTGAAAATTCGCCATTGTAAGTTGCAGCTAAATCTTCCATTACTTGCGATAAATGTTGCGGCATCATATCTACCGCTGGCGTATTAACTAAATCACGTGCAAGTGTAATGGCATCAGCTTGTTGGCTAATACGGCCAAACAACGCTTTATCGCTAATGGCTAATTGCGCTTTTGCTGTTGGTTTTTCTTTATATTCACTAAATTCGTAACCACCAAGCACAAACCCTAAAGCAACTTGCTCTACAAAAGCGCTCTCGCCTTGAATTTGATAAGTACCAGTAGGAAGTGTATTTGCTAAATTACCCGCAGCCCAAAAATCATCGCTACTTTGCATTAAACAAAATACCTGGCTTAACTCGCCCGTTTTAGCATCAGGGATTAAAGCAACACCTTGCTTTTCGAAACCTGTATTAGTTAACCAATTTTGTATAAATGCAGGCTGCTGTGCTTGCCAGTCAGATAATTCGTTTTTAAGAATAAAAGATAAAGGAATACCAGAAGATGTATGACGTAGTAATGCACTCATTAAAAAGCTCATATAATATAAAAATGGTACTTAAGAGCATATCAATAAGCGCACCTAAAAGGTATCGCTAATTTGAAGGGATTTTAGCTACTTTTTTAAGCTATTTTTGGATTCTTGCTTTTGATTTTCTTGATCTATTTTAGCATCAAGTTCTTTAATCGATTTGTTCATATTAAACGAACTTGGCAGTACATCAACTCCCACTAAACTCCCTAATTTAACAACTAAAGGAATTGTAAGCGGGGCAAAAGGTAATACTGCAAACACACCGAGCCCTAACCCTTTTAAAATATCAACAAACTGTTCATTAGCGCGTTTTAACTCTTCTTTACTTGTTTGACCTTGAGTGTAGCGTCTATAAATAGAGAGCATTTCTTTGGTTTCTTGTTTTTCTTGCGCAAGTGCAATTTTAAGCGCCACCATAGCACGGCGAAAACGCAGCTGTTGGCGTTTCTTACTAATTTTAACTACCCGCCAAGGTGCACGGTGAATAACTTTATATAATCGCATAACTTTTATTTTCACACAGCAGCACGGGTTCACAAAGAATAATTTACTTACAACATCCTTTAACTTATCCTTTGCACCAAATTAGTATTAAATACATACAACAACACTGAATATGACAAACCAACTACCGCAAAAACCTGAAAAACCAAAATCTGATGAATGTTGTGGTGGTGGCAGTTGCTGCCCCTGCGTGTGGGATGAATATAAAGAAAAATTAGCAACTTGGCGATGCGCACAAAACATTGAAAATCCCACCAAAAAGAAACAAATAAATAACATTTAAATACTGATAACGCATTAATTTTCCTCTCAACAACCCTATTTGCACTTATTTAGTTCATTTTAGCTTTACTTTGCACCATTGTTGCATTTTTTCTTAAATTGAATCTTTTTGTTATCAAATGGTTAATTAGTAATTGCCCTTCCCGTTTTTTACCTATAGTCTGTAAATAGGACTTCACAAAAAGTAAGCTTAATTGATTAGGCTTTTGAGCTAAACCCTCAAACTTATGTGAAACAAAAAATTAAGTTAAAAATAAATGATGTGAAATTAGCATCAAAATAAGAATTATTCTAACTGGGGAAAATTAGAATGAAATTAAAAAATAATGCGCTAAACCAAGCAATCAAATTTGCTTTAGCTACAACCACTGCAGGGTTGTTTTTTTCGGGTTCTGCTATTGCAGCAGACGAGCAACAGCAAACTAAAGTAAATAAAAACGTAGAGAAAATTGCCGTAGTAGGTACGCGCTCAGCTCCACGTTCAATCGGTGACTCACCGGTCCCAATCGATATTATTGGTGGCGAAGAATTAGAAAGATCAGGCAATACCGACATGCTTGAACTTTTAAAAGGTGCCGTGCCATCTTTTAACGTACATCAAAATCCTATTAGCGATGCGGCCTCTCTTGTTCGCCCAGCTAACTTACGTGGTTTACCATCAGACAGCACATTGGTTCTTTTAAACGGCAAACGTCGTCATCGTGCTTCTGTAATTGCATTTTTAGGCGGTGGTATTAACGATGGCGCGCAAGGCGCAGATATTTCAGTTATTCCAAGCATTGCTATTAAACAAGTAGAAGTACTTCGTGATGGCGCGGCTGCACAGTATGGTTCTGATGCAATCGCGGGTGTAATGAACTTCCAACTAAAAGACGCTTCTGAAGGTGGTAAATTAGAAATCCGCCATGGTCAATTTTATGAAGGTGATGGCGATACAACACAAGTGTCGGGTAACGTGGGTTTACCGTTTACCGACAATGGCTTTGCTAATTTAAGCTTTCAATATAAAACAGCCGATGCAACAAGCCGCTCAGTTCAACGTGCTGATGCCGCAGCACTTTCAGCTGCCGGTGTTCCTGATGTATCTTCGCTAGCACAAGTATGGGGCGCACCAGAAGTAAACGACGATATTACAATTTTTGGTAACGTGGGTTTAGAGCTAACAAACGATTCTGAATTTTACATGTTTGGTAATTACTCTGAACGTGATGTACGCGGCGGCTTTTACTACCGTAACCCGCAAACACGTTCTGGCGTTTACTCAAATGATGGTGGCGAAACACTACTTGTTGCAGATTTAACACCTGATATGAGCGCTAACTGTCCTACTATTGCAATAACAGATGGCAACGTATTAGATGATCCTGCTTATATAAATGGTGTAGCGAACAACCCAGATTGTTTTGCCTTTAACGAAACGCTTCCAGGTGGCTTTACACCTAACTTTGGCGGCAACATTACTGATACTTCTTTAACTATCGGTACTAAAGGGCGATTCACTGGTGGTTTCTTAAAAGATACTTACTATGACTTAAGCGGTACTGTGGGTTTAAATGAATCACGTTACTTCATTTACAACACGGTTAATGCTTCTTTAGGTGCAGATACGCCACGTGACTTCAGTCCGGGTAAATATGAACAGCTAGAGAAAAACTTTAACTTTGATTTATCAAAGGGTGTCGACTTTGGTTTAGCTTATGATGTAAACGTTGCCGGTGGTTTTGAATGGCATGAAGAAACATTCACTATCATTTCTGGTGATGAAGAATCTTACACAGCAGGCCCTTTAACAGCACAAGGTTTTGGTATTGGCTCTAACGGCTTCCCTGGTTTTAAACCATCACAAGCAGGTGAGTTTTCTCGTCGTAACTATGCAGCGTATGTTGATGTTGAAGCACCATTTACTGAAGACTTTTTAATGGGCGTAGCGCTTCGCTTTGAAGACTACGACAGCTTTGGTACTACAACTAACTACAAAGTAATGGCTCAATACCATTTAACTGAAGATTTAAATATTCGTGGTTCTGTAAGTAGCGGTTTCCGTGCACCTACAGTTGGTCAAGCTAACGTAAGTAACGTACAAACAAGCTTAGACAGCGGCGTGTTACAAGATTCAGCGCTTCTTCCACCAACAAACCCTATTGCAGTGCAATTAGGTGGTACAGAGCTTGAGCCGGAAGAATCACAAAGCTATACACTTGGTGCTGTATACACAATCGGCGAGTTATTTTTAACGCTTGATTACTACAACATTCAAGTAGATGACCGTATTAGCCAATCAGATAAAATCAACTTAAGCCAAGCAGATAAAGATACACTTACAGCGGCTGGAGTTCCTAATGTACAAGGTCTTGCTCAAGTAAGCTTTTTTACAAATGACTTTGATACAACAACTCAAGGTATCGATTTAGTTGCAAACTATACTGCTGAATTAATGGGTGGTAGCTCTACATTTAGCCTTGCTTATAACTGGAATGATACTGAAGTAACTCAATTTAGTGAGATTACAGGTGCGTTTAAAGTTAAACGCTTAGAAGAAGATTTACCTAACCATCGTGCAACGTTCACATTGTCTCAACAATGGGAATCAGTTTCTGCATTTGCTCGTGCAAACTACTACGGCGAATACCAAGGTGTTCACGTTGATTATGATGCAACAGCTAAAACAGCAGATGCTGCAGTCACTATTGATGCTGAAGTAACTTACTTCTTAAATGAATCAGTTAGCTTCTCTGTAGGCGCTCAAAACTTATTCGACCAAGATGCTGAAAAACTTGATTTTGCAGATGCAACGGGTATCCCTAATAACAACTGGGGTGGTCAGTTCTACGAAACATCTCCGTTTGGTATTAACGGTGGCTTTTACTACGCTAAAGCAACATATACTTTTTAAACTATTTTCATGAAGAACCAAAGGCGAAATGTTAAAGACATTTCGCCTTTTTAATTTTATAGTTAATAAAAATAATAATGAACAATACCAATTGCATTGAATAAGTGTTCTATTATAGCGCTCAGAAAATAGCGTAATAACAAGGCGAAAACTATGATATATAGTTGCTCTATATGAATAATTTTTAACGCAGTGAGTACGCTATTTAATGCGATAGAATGATTATTTTTTTAATAAAATTGGTATAACTATGCTACTTAATAAAGCCAACCAACTACTGCAACAAAATAAACTCAAAGAAGCTGAGTTTCATTTTAAAACGCTATTAAATAGTAATCCCGAAAATGGTGAAGCTTTATTTGGCTTAGGCAGAATTGCCCTACGATTAGAGCGTTATGACGCTGCCGTGTACTTACTCCAAAAAGCGTGTGAGCGCATGCCTCATATGCTTGAACCATTACATGCCCTTGCTGATGCATTTAACGGTGTTAATTCGCCAAACGATGCGTTAACGGTGCTCGAATACGCAAAAAAATTAGCAAGTCATAACCCAGAGCCTCATTATTACTTAGCACAGCACTATTTAACACATGGCGAGTTAGATAAAGCTCATACAACCTTTGCTCATGCACTCAGTATTGGGGTATACCCTGTAACAGCTTATATTTTATTTGAACTTGTGCAGTTAGGCCGCTTTGATAAAGAGCATAATTATGTAAGTAATTTGCACCACTTACTAACTCAAACGAGCAATTTACGTTTAAAAATGGTGTGTTACTACGCATTAGCAAACAGTTACGATGCACTTGAAGATACCGAGCAAGCATTTAATTATTTTATATTGGCAAATAAATTACAAAAAAAAATAAGTGAATTTAGCACTAAAGATTTAATCCCTTTTTACGATGAAATAATAAAATACAACACCGAGGAATTTATTGCCTCTGCCGATAAAAAATTTACAGGTAATATTACGCCTGTCTTTATTATTGGTATGCCTCGTAGTGGCTCTACCCTCCTGGAGCAAATGTTGGCAAGCCATAGTCAGTTTTCGAGCCTAGGAGAAAGTACGAGTATTAGTAATAACGCGGTTGCTTTTATCGAACAAAAAACGGGAGTTGCTTACCCGCAATGTTTAGCGCATTTAACGCCTGACTTAATCAAAAAAGCCCGCGAGCTTTATATCGCAACATTAAAAACAGCATCGCCCATCAGACCTTTTATAATAAATAAACTGCCGAGTAATTATCAGTCGCTCGGACTAATATATATCCTATTTCCAAATGCCAAATTTATAAACTTAAGTCGTAACTTTAATGCTACTGCGTTTTCTATTTTCACTAATTACTTTGCCGAAAACGAGCCTTATTTTTGCTCACTACCTGAGTTTAAGCTTTACCATAGTGTGTATGAAAAACTGATGAGCCATTGGCACTCCTTTAAAGGTATGCCAATTTATGATGTCAGTTACGAAGATTTAGTGAGTAACCCAAAAGAGCAGCTAACGCAGTTACTTGGTTTTTTAAACTGTCATTTTGAAGAGCGTTGCTTAGCTTTTTATAAACAAAAAACACCGGTAACCACGTTGAGTAAACATGCTATTCGCCAACCTATTAATAACGCCGCAATCGCTAAGTGGGAGCGTTACAAAACACCGCTTTTAAAGTTACTTGATGAGAATTAATCGGACGTGCTTTAAACCAATTAAGTAAATCTTTAAATTGATCATCACGCGCACTTGGGTGGGTAAGCATATTAATATGATCGTAATCAAAATTATGCCCGTGTTTACGACCGTAAATTCGCATTTGTTGAATGCCAGGCCCTGATTCGTCCATAAACTTTTGAATATCGATTGGTTGCGCTAATGCTTTATCTTTTACCGCAGCAATATGAAGCGTTGGCGGTAAATGCAGGTTGTTTAGAGCTTTTGCATAATCAAAATTATCATCAGAATCTATCCATGGCTTCTTTTTAGCCCATTGCATACTTTGATAATGCGACTTTTGAGTTTCGTTATCGCTTCCCCACTTATAACCTTTAGCATTTAAATAGCCGTGTTTTTTAGCAAGTAAAGGTGCCATAAAATACCAAATTAAATTGGCTTGTAATAATTTTTGAGGATGATTATTAAATAAAGAACGCTTAGAGCCAAAATACACACACGCTTTTACATCATTAATATATTCTGGAAAACGTGCAAACGCGCTGTTCATCAATACCCCGCCCCAAGAGTGAGCGACCCAGTAGTCAGGCTTCTTGCCTTCAATCAACTCTATTTGCTTAATAAAGGCTGGAATATCTTCTAAAATGGCCTCGGTTTGCCCGTACTTAGCGTCACTTGAAATAATCGGCTTACTATCACCTCGGCCACGTAAATCAGCCACATAGCATCGGTACCCATGCTCAGCCAAAAAAGGGGCAAGCCCTTTATTAGAATGGGTGTAAAAAATTTTACCGTTTTCTACAGCTCCATGCATAAAAAATACGACAGGCCCTTGCTGATTATCATCGCTGATTCGACGTAAATGAAGTGTTTGGTGAGCGTCTAAATTGATAATTATTGATTGCTGAGAAATCGCCACAGTTATTCCTTTTTATTATTTTCAACTCATCCTACCAGCAATATTAAATATACCAAAGGAAATGTCTGCACTTTACTCATCAGCATTTGTTACAATCACCACATCATATCTGTTGTTAAAATGAAGCCATGAAAGAAAATAAAGCACGTTCAAAATTACACCCTCGTAACCTACATAAAAATGGGTACGACTTCGATTTATTAACAACAGAGCACCCTGCTCTACTGCCTTTTGTTATAACCACACCTGCAGGTACTAAAAGTATTGATTTTAGTGATAACAAAGCCGTTAAAACACTCAATCAAGCTCTTTTAAAAGCACATTATAATATTGATTTTTGGGATATTCCTGAGCACAATTTATGTCCACCTATACCTGGGCGTGTTGACTACATTCATTACTTAGCCGACTTATTAAGTGATGATAACCAACAACAAATACCTTTAGGTAAGCAAATTAAAGTGCTTGATATTGGTACTGGCGCTAATTTAGTTTATCCGCTTACTGGTACAAGTGAATATAAGTGGCATTTTACAGGGACTGATATTGATCCAGCTTCGGTAAAAATAGCAAAGCAAATTGCTCAGTTTAATGGTTTAAAAATAATCCTAAAACAACAAAAAAACGCATCACATATTTTTAAAGGCGTTATAAATCAAAAAGATCTATATCATTTAACGCTCTGTAACCCTCCGTTTCATGCAAGCGAAGAAGAGGCGAGTAAAGGCAGTGAACGTAAGTGGAAAAACCTAGGAAAAACACCCAGTAGCGCACTTAATTTTGGTGGTCATAATAATGAATTATGGTGTGAAGGCGGTGAAGTACAGTTTATCTCTAACATGATTAAAGAGAGCGAAGACTTTGCAGAGCAAGTACTGTGGTTTACGTCGTTAGTCTCTAAAAAAGATAATATTGCAGCCCTTGAAGAAGTATTAAAAGCCCACCCAATAGCACAATATAAAATAGTTGATATGGCACAAGGTCAAAAAATTAGCCGCTTTATTGCATGGAGCTACTTTGATAAAGAAACTCGTGAACAAATTTGTAGCGAGCTGGCTTAGTACCAATTTTATTAAAAACAATAAAAAGGATAAGGCAATCATGATAGATTTTCGCTCTGATACAGTTACAAAACCAACAAAAGAAATGCGCGATATTATGTACAACGCACCGGTTGGTGACGATGTATATGGCGATGATGAAAGCGTTAACCAGCTAGAAGCTTATGCGTGTAAGCGTTTTAACTTTGAAGCTGCTCTTTATTGTAGCTCAGGTACACAAGCCAACTTACTTGCAATAATGGCGCATTGTGAACGAGGTGACGAATACATTTGTGGCCAAAATGCTCACAACTATAAATTTGAGGGCGGCGGAGCAGCTGTTTTAGGGTCTGTGCAACCACAGCCTATTGAAAACGATGCTGATGGCAGTATACCTTTTAGTAAAATAGCTGCAGCAATAAAACCAGACGATTGCCATTTTGCAAAAACGCGATTACTTAGCTTAGAAAATACCATAGGCGGAAAAGTACTCCCGCTTGAGTACTTAGCCCAAGCTCGTGACTTTGTTGACACACATAATTTAGCGCTGCACTTAGACGGCGCACGTGCTTTTAATGCCGCTGTTGAGCTAAATGTTGATATCACTGAAATCACAAAGCACTTTGACTCAATTTCTATTTGTTTATCTAAAGGTTTGGGGGCGCCCGTAGGCTCTTTATTATTAGGCTCACCAGCACTTATTAATAAAGCAAGACGATGGAGAAAAGTACTTGGTGGCGGTATGCGCCAAGCCGGAATGCTTGCAGCTGCCGGGCAGTTTGCACTTGAGCACAATGTAGAGCGCTTAAAAGACGATCATGCAAATGCACGTTATTTGGCTCAACAATTAAGTGAAATCAGTGGCTTTACTGTAGATATGAGTAACACCACTAATATGGTTTATGCAACATACACTAGCAGTATAAATATTGAAGAGATTGCTGAGGCACTTAAACAACAAGGTATACTATTTAGCCCAAGCAAGCAGCTTAGGCTAGTAACGCATTTAGATATTACGCGCGAAGATATTGATACATTTTTAAATGCTTTGTCGGCCCATATTTAACGCGGCTTTATAATGTTTGCGGCATACCGAAACATATCGGTCATTGCCGCCAATTTCTACTTGGTTACCATCGGCTATTGCTTCACCATTTTCATCGGTACGCAGTACATGGTTTGCTTTACGTCCACAGTGGCATACAGTTTTAAGCTCAACTAACTTATCAGCCCACGCAAGTAAGTATTGCGACCCTATAAATAGCTCACCTCTAAAGTCGTTACGCAAGCCATAACACAGTACCGGTATACCTAATTCATCAACCACATCGGTTAATTGCATTACTTGTTCTTTTGATAAAAATTGGCATTCATCAACTAACACACAATGGCGTTTTTTGTCGTTGTTAAGCGATTGAATAAGATCAAAAACATCTTTGCTAGCATCAAATACATGCGCATCTGCTTGCAAGCCTATACGAGACGATACTTTACCCACGCCTTGTCTATCATCAATGGCAGCAGTAAGGATCACAGGTTCCATGCCACGTTCTTTATAATTAAATGCAGATTGTAATAACGTGGTTGATTTACCTGCATTCATTGCAGAGTAGTAAAAGTATAATTGAGCCATTGTGGTGCCATTTTATAAAAAGTGCGCTTATGCTACCTTAATATTAAATTAATACCAATTTACAAACGCGAATTTAACGAGGTTATTTAAGTGTTTGTAAATATTTAATATAGATAGGTGCACTTTCAAATTTTGATAGCCATTGCCACATTTCCCAACTTAGAGTGTTATTTTCTTCGTAGAATTTTTTTGAAAAAACAAGATAACCATGGCTGGTTTCGTAAGGGGGATAAATAGGTTTAACATTATTACCCTCATACGGATAACTCGACACTTTTAAGCCATCAACTTGGCATAGATCAACGCTCGCCTGCACCACGCCCTTATCTAGCAACTCAAAAGCTTTGCTTTTAGAAAACGTATTATGAATAAAAAATGGCTCTTCTTTTAACGCGCTATTTAGTCCATAGCCATTAGGAATGGCTATAGTAAATGCTTTATTTTGAAATACTTCGCGAGTCTCCCATTCTTTATGAAATTTATAACGCCCTATAAGGCAGCTACTAAATTCACTTACTGCATAGTCATCTTGTAACTTACCTTGCTGATCAACAGGGTAAACAGCAACGTTTTCTCGTCCTTTGCGGTAACTGGCAATAACAGCATTAACTCGATTAAATTCTAAATCGCTTAAGCATCTACGCCATGGTTTTCTAACAAACTTAATCTCAACACCATCAATCGCTTTATCTAATAAACTTAAAACCTCAACTGAGGCATCAGGTTGATCAATAGGTATAGCCTTATCAACACCTAAAAATAGTGGTGCTGCGTTTTTATCTTCATAACAAAAAAGTAATTCTTTGGCCGTAACGCCATCGCAAAAAACAATACACTTCAAAACAAAAATATAAAGTAACGTTCTAATTTTCATAGTGATTTTTATTTATAAACTAAATCTACAGTGTAGTATGTAGAACTAAACATACAAAATATTCGTTACATTAATTTACATTAATCCTTCGTGTTTCAGCAACCAAAGTTTCCTATCAAGCCCACCAGCATAGCCCGTTAACTTTGCATTTGCGCCAATAATTCGGTGGCAAGGCACTATAATACTAATCGGATTTTTACCATTCGCGGCGCCTACTGCCCTCACTGCTTTTGGGTTATTGAGTTGGTTTGCAATATAGCCGTATGTTTGCGACTGTCCAAAAGGTACCGTTAATAGTGCTTGCCATACGCTTTGTTGAAATACTGTACCGTTAGTATCAAGTGGTACATCAAAAGTAGTGCGTTTTTTTGCAAAGTACTCATTTAACTGCGCAGCGCAAATAAGCACCGCCTTGTTAGCGACTTGCTCAAATGGCGTATGAGGGTGTTCAACTGGTGGATAAAACCCAACGTAACTCACTCCTTTATCTGTCGCTTGAATAATTATGTCGTCTATAGGGCTCGAAATTGATGTTTGAATGATCATTATAATTGCTGCCAAAGTTGAAAAGTTAAGTAAGAGCGAAAAGGAGCGCTGTTAGCAGGTACGAAAGGGTTTGCCGCCGCTTGAGCTTTTTTAACACCTAAGTCGCCATCAAGTAATATATCGGGCTGGCTTTGCCCTCGCAACTTTGCATAATTTACCGTCCAAGGACCAATTCCCTTTAAATTAAGCCATTCGTCTAAATCGTCATTTTCAGGATTTAGTGCACAAAACTGGGCTAAGTTGTGTAGCGCATTTTTGCGTGCTTGTGGCATTTTAAAAAATGCAAAATCACTATTAGCAACAATTTTAGCTGTAGGAAAATAAACGGTATCGCCCTCTTTTTCGCCTAATTCGTCAACTAACTTTGTTACTAAATTATGCGCCGCAGTAACACTCACTTGTTGTCCGAGTACCGCCCTTATACCGGCTTCAAAACTTGACCAAATCCCTGGAAGTCTGAGCCCTTCACACACTGTAAACGCATTGTTTATATTGGCGCTTAAATGCGTTTCAATTAAATTAATATCGGCATCTAAATCAAGCACACGGCGTATATTATTTATAACAGGTTGTAAGTACACCGTATTGTCTATGTTGATAGATACACTAAAGTGGTTTTTACTCGCTATAAATTCAGCGGTAAAGCTTCCTTTATATTCCTCACTTGCAAAAGTGCGTCCGTAGCTCGTTTGTGTTATCCACTCCATTGGTTTTATCAAGCGCCTTTGTAAAAAACCCTGCAAAGCAGGCCAATTATAAGGCGGCCTAAATGGCAGGGTTAAAGTGAGTGTTGACGTTGGTTTTTTATCGCCACTGCGCAGCTTCGAGGGAGCTATATTTAACTGCTGTAAAAATGCATCATTAAAGCGCCTAATGCTTTTAAAGCCTGCGGAAAACGCTATTTCGGTAAGGGGTAAATGTGTTTCTTGAATCAGCTTTTTAGCAAAGTGACATTGGTTAAATAATCGATATTGCGTAATCGACACGCCAAAATACTGCTTAAACAACTGTCTTAAATAACGACTACTTACACCTAAACGAGCTGCTAATTTTTCGCAGTCGTGCTCGTCATTTTGATCTATTAACTGTTTTGCTCTAAGTGCAGTCGTTTTTGTACCCTGCCATGCTGCGCTGCCTGGGGCACTATCGGGTCTGCATCGTATACAGGGTCTAAAACCATCTTGCGCCGCGTTATGGGCAAACTGATAATAAGCAACGTTTTTTTCGTGAGCCGTTGGAGCAGGGCAAATAGGTCTGCAATAAATACCGGTACTTTTTACCGCTACGTAAAAAAGCCCGTCAAAACGAGGATCGCGACTCTGACGTGCTTTTTGCCAATGTGAAGTGTCCATAAACGGCTCTATAAATTAACCTAATAGAGCCTAGCTTATACAAAAAAATTCACATTACTAGCCATATTCGGCACTCAACCAATAGCCAATAAATAACGCCTTTGTACTTCTTGCCAATTAATTACATTATAAAATGCAGCAATATAGTCAGGACGCTTATTTTGATACTTCAAATAGTAGGCATGCTCCCATACATCAAGTCCCAAAATAGGGATATTTCCCTGCATTAAAGGGCAATCTTGATTAGCACTATTTTCTACAATCAACTTTTCATCCGGCGTTACACATAACCACGCCCAACCACTACCAAATTGGCTAATTGCCGCGGCTGTAAATTGGTCTTTAAATTTATCAAAACTGCCTAGTTGCTCATTTATAACCTGAGCCACAATACCTTCAGGTTCACCTCCTCCTTGTGGGCTCATTACTTGCCAAAATAAGCTGTGATTAAAATGCCCTCCTACATGCTCTTGTACTGCTTTTTGCAAATTACTAGGCAGGCTGTTTATTCCCTTAAGTAATTTTTCAGCATTTGCGGTTGCATATACAGTATCTGCTAAAGCAGCATTGGCTTTATTGATATACGTTTGATGATGCAATGTGTGGTGAATATGCATCGTTTTGCTGTCTAAATGAGGCTCAAGCGCATTATATTCATAATCAAGTGCTGGCAATGTAAACGCCATAAATTACTCCTTTATTTTAATGTAGCAGGCTGTTTGTTGAATCTTTAGAGCATAAGCAAAAATTCACTTGCTCTATTAGCTCAGGTAAAAAATGATAGCGTCTTGCAAATGACACAAGTTCAGAGGAAGTTTTAATGTAATGATGCTTACTCACTTTTTGTATATCGTAATGAGTATGCTTAATTAATGAAGAGAGTGTTAAGTGTACTTCGCATAGCCATTTGCATGCATTTTCAGGCTGTTGCATAGCTATATAGGTATCAACTAAATTATGTGACGCAACAACAAGTGCGGGTATACAGTGCTCAATAGCATGAATGACAGTGTTATTAATCTGAGCATATAAAAATTGCTGAAGAAGATGATCTGCAAGTGTTTTAGCTAATAAGTATTTATCGCGGGCTTCGAGAAGTGCACCTTGTTCAAATGCATAATTACCTTGCATTATATTCGACTGCCAAGGGCTCAATGCTTGATCAAGATAAAGTAAATCTGAGTGGGGTTGTTTTTGACTTGAGATCATATAATCATCTGCACGTTTATTTATGAGTGTGTATTTAACTTACACACCCATAAAACTAAATGCAAATGATTTTCATTAACTATTTGGCGAAGTCTAATAATTCCTGCCCTGTTAAGCGATATATAATCCACTCGTTTTGCGGCTTTGCACCAATGCTATTGTAAAAATCGATAGCGGGTTTATTCCAATCAAGCACTACCCATTCAAAACGCCCACAGTTATTACTAATCGCCTTATTAGCTAAGTGCTTCATAATGGCTTTACCTGCGCCATTGCCACGGCTATCTGGGCTTACGTATAAATCTTCAAGGTATAGGCCATTTTTACCTAACCAGGTAGAGTAATTATAAAAATATACCGCAAAACCAATTGGCTCATCACCTTCTAAACAAATTATGCTGTGCGCAGTTGCACCTTCACTAAACAGAGTATCTAATATTGCCTGCTCGTCTGTTTTTACTGCATCAGGTTCTTTTTCATATATGGCAAGTTCGGTAATAAAGTGCAAAATTGTTTTTGCGTCACTTGGTTTTGCATCACGTATTATAACGGGTTGGCTCATTGTATTTTTACCTTAAATATACTGCTCTAATTTATCTTTTAAAATATCTAATTGAATAGGTTTACTCAAGTAGTCATCCATTCCAGCTGTTATACAACGCTCTTTATCTGAGTTCATTGCATTTGCGGTGATAGCGATTATTTTAATGTTTTTATGCTGTATGCCCGCCACGCCTTTACGAATAGCAGCGGTTGCTGCAAAACCATCCATAACAGGCATTTGGCAATCCATAAGTACGAGCTTAAAGTATCCTGAATCATGCGCTTCTAATATATCAATCGCTAATTGGCCATTCCCGGCAATAGTAACGTCACAATTAAGCTTTTTGAGCATTAATTTAGCCACCTGTTGATTAATAGGATTATCTTCCACCAGTAGTATTTGGGAAGACTCCTGCATCTTTTCTTTTTTAAGTGACGAAATATAGCCTGACGTAACAAGTGGGAGCGCCTCGCCTGCATCATTACTCGTTATAACCGACAGTGCAGAAATTAAATCGGCAGTGGTTACTGGTTTAGGAAAATATGCCTGAAAGCCAGCATCAGAATAACGCTGCGCGCCTTCCATACCTGCAATACTGGTCATCATTACAAGTGGCATTGATTTATAATGTTCATGTGCTTTTAGTGCTTTACACAGCTCTATGCCATCCATTCCTGGCATTTGCATATCAAGCACTGCAATATCATACATGCAATTTTTATCTTTATAGTGCTGCGCGCACATATCAAGTGCTTCATGTGCATCACATGCGAGTGCAACCTTAGCGCCCCAATGTTCAAGCTGTTGTGAAATTACAATTCGATTTGTCTCGTTATCGTCAACAACTAAAACTGTTAGCTCTTCCATATTAATATTAGGAATATAACGCTCTTTTTGATCTCCCGGAGTTAACATTATAGTGGCGGTAAAGGTACTCCCTTTACCTGCTTCACTTGTAAGAGAAATTGCTCCCCCCATTAACTCACAAAGCTGCTTACAAATAGCCAGCCCTAAGCCACTGCCCCCGTATTCACGCGTTGTTGATGCATCTACCTGAGAAAAAGGGGTAAATAACTGCTGTTGCTTTTCTTCACTTATTCCTATGCCTGAATCTTTTATACTTGCAACAAACTCTAAACCTTGAGCCACTTTATTAATTTTAGCGCTTACAACAACCTCGCCCTTACTCGTAAACTTAACGGCGTTACTCAGCAAATTAGTAAGTACTTGTCGAATGCGCCCAGGATCTCCGCATAACTGCGAAGGCTCTAACGCTACCAAATCTAAAATTATTTCTATACCTTTTTCTTGAGCAGTCAATGCTTGTGCGGCAGCAACTTCGCCAATTAAATCACGTCCATTAAAGTTAATCTCTTCAAGTTCGATTTTACCCGCTTCGGCTTTAGAGAAATCTAAAATATCGTTAATTACACCCAATAAAGAATGCGCACTTGTTTTGGCTATACCTACTTTTGTTTCTATTGGTTTAGGGAGTGACTCTAATTGAACAAGTTCTAGCATACCGAGTACACCATTCATTGGCGTTCTTATTTCATGGCTCATGGTTGCTAAAAATTGGCTCTTGGCAATGGCTGCATCTTCTGCTTTTACAAGCGCTACTTTAAGCTCCTCACTGATTACTTTACGTTGCTGAGAAACTAAAGTACTTCCCACTAAAGTAGCCAATGATCGAAGATAGGTTTCTTCACTTTGTGTCCAATTGTGATGTTCGCCTACCGTTTCAGCGCACAAAATACCTAAATTACCATCACCAGTTGCTATTACTGCATCAAGCATCGATTTAATATTTAATGGCTTTGTGTACGCTTCTATAAAATCAACAGTTGCTGGGTGCGTATAAACATCATCAATGGCTACTAAGTTTTGCTTATAAATGGCGCTATAATATGCAGGGTAGTCTTTAGCAGTTAAAACAGCATCTGTATCTACAAACCCTTGTCCATCTATGTATAAACTATGACATGTCATTACATCTCGTTGATCGTTAAAAATCCATACCGACGCACGTGCAACATTTAGCACTTCGCACATAGATTTAACCGCTAGCTTTTTAACTTGCTCTACATCACTATTTTGCACTTCAGGTGCGACTGTAAGTGCGGCTAAATTTTTGTTATAGCGGTTTGCTTTTTCGCTTTCGAGTTCAAGGCGCTTATGTGCATCAATACTTTGAAATGAGCCAAAAACACGTACGCATTTACCATCTTTAAGCTCTGCTTGGCCCATTGATTTAACCCAACGCTCTTGCCCCGAATAGGTCAAAATAATAAGCTCTACACTCCAGCTTTCACCTAAAGTCACAGCGCATTCAAATAAGGTACTTATAGTGTCTCGGTGTATTCCTGGTTTATAAAAATCAATAGCAGTATCTATCCTCGGCTCAAATCCCTCTGGTACTTCGTGGATAACTTTAACTTCATCAGACCAATAAAGAGTATGCGCATCTAGGTCCATCTCCCATGCACCAATCTGGCCTTGCTTACTCATTGATTCAAGCAGGCTTTGCTGACGGCTTATTTTTAATTGTGTATTGTAACGTTCTGTAATATCTAAAATAAATCCATCTAAATACAATATATTGCCATCATCTGCGTAAATCGCTTGGCCTTTTTCGTTTACCCAATGCAAAGAGCCATCGCGGGCTTTAATTCTATACTCAACAGACCATGATTGCTTAGCGCTAACACAACGGACAATTTCATCTTTTATTTTTTGAGAATCGTCTTCACATATTAAATCAAAGAAGCAGAGGTCTTCATTGTGTATCAACTCATCGGGTGAATAACCGGTTATTTCACTCGCTTGCTCGCTCATGTAAAGCATGCTTAATTTGTCATCAAACTTACATCGATAAATTATGCCAGGGATATTTGATACCAAAGATGCAAATCTGTCTCGACTTCCTTGTAGCTCAAGCTCTGTAGATTTTCGATCTGATATATCCAAATGCGTACCGATCATGCGTTTTGGAGAGCCATCGGTATTCCACTCAACTATTTTTGCAGTATCGAGAACCCAAATCCAATGTCCATTTTTATGCTTCATGCGGGCTTCACTAACATAATAATCAGTCTCGCCGGAAAAATACGCTTGAAGTTTTTTCTCCGACATAGCTAAATCATCAGGGTGAGCATAGGTATACCAAGTATCTATAGTACAAGGTTCAATATCACTGAGCTTGTAACCTATAATCTCGGCCCAGCGGTTATTAAATGTCACCTTTTTAGTATCAATGTACCAATCCCAAATACCCACTGCTGTTGAGTCAATCACTAGTTGTAGCTGTGTTTTGTGCTGTTCAAGCTCTAGCTCTTGTAGCTTAAGCGCTGTAATGTCGGTACGAATAGCAATATAGTTTTGTGGTATACCGTTTTCATCTAAAAATGGTGCAATGGTGGTATCTACCCAATAAAAACCACCATTTTTAGCTTTATTACAGATTTGCCCGTTCCATACATCACCGCGTTTAAGCGTTTTGTACATATTTTTAAAGAATTCTTTTTCGTGTTTACCTGAATTTAAAAGGCGATGGTTTTCGCCTATTAATTCATGTTCGTCGAAACCACTGATCTCACAAAATTTCTTATTTACAAAAGTAATAGTGCCATGTAAGTCAGTTACCGCAACAATGGCATGTTCATCTAATGCACTTTTTTGTTCTGCTAATTGTTTTAATGCAATTTGAAGTGCCGAACGTTGTTTTTGTAATATACTTTGTTGCTCTTCTTTTACAGCTACTAACTTACGTAAGCCCAATGAAAGCTGATTAAATTCAATGCTATCGTTTATTATTGGAACTTTAACTAAATCGCCTTTTGTAATATTTTCGACAATTTTAGCTAAGTTAATTAAAGGCTGAGACAGCCGGCGACCAAACCACCACGACAACGTTAATATCAGCAGTAAGGCACCTGAATTAGTTAATACAGCGAGCTGCTTATAATAATTAGCACCTTGTAGTGCGACTTCTTTTGGTTTTGATACAAGTAGCTGCCAGCCAGACTCATTTAAAAACTCTAATGAATTAATATACCCATATAAAGTGACTTCATTTTTATCAATATAAGAAAAAACACGTTGTATTGGTGAGCCATTTTGAGAGAAAAATGATGGTTGGGTATCGTCTGAAGTATTACTTTTTTGAATTTTATTATTGTGCATAACATAAAATGTTATGTCTTTATTAGCAGCGTGTATTTTACTTAGATTATTTAATAAGCCATTTAAATTTATATCTGCAAGCAATATTGCTTGTAGCTTATTTTCATCATTTAATATCGGTAAGCCAATAATATGATATTCACGCCCTGAGGCAGTCATTGACTGGAATTGGATTTTACCTGTATTTATAATCCCAGAACGTATGTTATTAAAGCGCGGCTCTTTAATAACATTTAAAAAAAGTGATGAAGGTAGTGAATTAACGAGGTTTACATCAATAAGCTCTACATGATTAACAAAGTCATACTGCTCAATAAATTGATTAATTAATTTTTGCTTTTTATTGGGGCTGATATCAAACTGCGCCCTAAGCAAATATAAATCTTTAACATGGTCTGTAAACCAAATATCAGCAAATTGCTTACCTATATTATTAAGCTCGTTAAGTTCAGTGTCTGCATTTTGTTTAAGCGTGCTATTTACATGTTCAAGACTAAACCACGTAAGTATACAAAGTGGCCCTAAGGCTATAATTATAAAGGTTATAATTAACTTACTTCGAACAGACTGTCCTTTACCTGTTAATTCACCAAAGTTTAAACCTTTGTCCATGCTTAATATCCAGCAACTTATAATCATTTAATATTACTTACATTAATGCACTAAATATATAAAGACGCAAGTTTTGAGCGGTAAACTCCTTAAAAACTGGGTATTTAGCGTTACAATCTTAAATTCACATTTTTTAAAAAATACGCCTTTATTACTAACTTATAATTACGCTTGCTTACGCTACAACTTCTGTAGCTGTTTTAAACTCCTCGTGATATAAGCAGTATTTAATCAATGCGTTTGAGGGCATTATGGCGCACGATCACTCACATAGTCATGTAGACGAAAACCAAAGCAATAAAGAGCTCACCGTTGCTGTGGTTATTAATGTATTGCTAACCGTAGCCCAAGTTATTGGCGGGATATTTTCGGGCAGCTTGTCACTTATAGCCGATGCCCTTCATAATTTAAGTGATGCTGCCGCTATATTTATAGCCTTGGTTGCACGTAAAGTTGGTAATAAGCCTGCTGACGGCACTCATCATTTTGGCTATAAACGCGCTGAAATACTTGCCACACTTTTTAATAGCAGTACATTAATATTAATTGGCGTGTATTTAATTTTTGAAGCCATTTCGAGCTATTTAAACCCTCAACCAATTAATGGCTGGATAGTTGTGTGGGTGGCAGCAATAGCGTTGGTCATTGATTTAGCAACAGCGTATTTAACCTACCGAGCTGGAGCAAATCACAGTATAAATATAAAAGCGGCCTTTATTCATAACGTATCAGATGCAATGGCATCTATTGTTGTTATTATTGCAGGCACCTTAATTATTTTATACCAATGGTATATTGTTGATTTAATTGCCACTGTGCTTATTTCTATCTATGTAATTTATCATGGCATTTTACTATTAAAGCAAAGCTGCAAAATTTTAATGCAAGCAGCGCCTAGCAACATTGATACACACGCAATATCACATGCTATTAGCAATGAATTTAATATCGAATCGGTAGTTAGCATTAAGCTTTGGCAACTAGATGATAAAGAAAATTATTGTGAGCTTGTTATTAGCACTCAGCACTTAATTAATTTGCCAACAATAAAAAGCTTTTTACACGACAATTTTAATATCGAAAATTGCATAATAGAAATCCGACCAATCGCAAATTAAAGCCCAATTTAATGTTCTTAATAACAAGCTAAACCAAATACATAACTATTTAATTGAAAACAGCTCGTATTATCATTTACAATATTGCCATTAACTCATAATGAGATACCGTTTTTGAAACTTTGGTTACGTAGAATTCATTTAGGCCTTGCCCTTATTAGCGGACTATTTTTATTAATAGTGAGCTTAACCGGTGCTGTTATGATTTATGCAAAAGATATACAGCACTTAATAGAGCCTGCAAAATGGCAAGTAACACCACAAGAAAATTTAATGCCTTACGATGAGCTTATACAAAATGTACGAGCTCAAACTAAGCAAAAAATCACTTTTTTTATGCCCGAACAAGCGCCAAACGCCGCATGGCAATTTAGGTTAGCCAATAAACATTACGCCAGTGTTAATCCCTACTCTGGGAGTGTACTAAACGTCTATGAATCAACAGATACTATTTATGGGTTTGCGATGGGATTGCATCGCTGGCTGTTGTTTGAAAACAGTAAGGGTGAAAAAACCTTTCGAAATTGGATGTCGGTATGTGCATTGCTACTTTTAATAAATGTATTACTCGGCTTTTATTTATGGGTAAAGCCCAAAAACAGAGTTAAACGTTTAGCTATAAAACCAAAAGCCAAATTTAGAGTGCTCATGTATCAATTACATACAGTGCTTGGTGTTTACTTTTTTATACCCCTTATGCTTATTGCCTTTACTGGCATGGCATTTAACTGGAAAACACAAACTCAATCTGTATTAGAATTTGTAACGTTTAATAAAGTAGAACAAAGACCTGAAGCGCCAAAAATAATAGCCCCTTCTCAAGCTGCGTTAAACTACAATCAAGCAATTAAAAATGCAGAGAACCTATTTCCGGATGGTAAAGTATATAGAATTTACTTACCTAAAAATGATGACGAAGTAATTGCACTGAGAATGCAAAACCCTGGCGAAAGCCACGCTTACAGCTGGGTTTGGACTAACCCATTTACTGGTAAAGTATTAAACTCATTTGACGCCAGTAAAACCAACTTCACAACACAAGCATGGAACTTTAAGTATAAGTTTCACATTGGTGATTTTGCAGGTCCTATTGTGCAGTTTTTATGGTTATTAATAGCCCTTTCACTCGCATTTTTTATTGTAAGCGGTGTATATTTTTGGTTAAAACGCCATAAATGGAAATAAATCTCATTAACACTTGTGTCATTAGCTGATAATAATTACCATTACGACAATTATTATCAACTAAGACACCCCATGTTAAAAACTTCGCTTTGCCTTATTGCTGTTGCAATCAGTACTAACACGTTAGCAAATGAAAATAATAAAAATGAATACACTTCTGATCAGTTAGAGCATGTCATTGTATCTGGCAGCCGCATATCAGAGAACATTGACGAAGTACCTGCCTCGATTACCGTTATTAATCAGCAACAAATACAACAGCATTTAAAAGTAAGCTCAGAACTGGGAAGTTTACTCGCGCAAATGGTTCCTGGCCTTGCCCCAGATACTGGCAGTTCAAGTAATTCAGGGCAAACACTACGCGGCCGTGCGCCTTTAATAATGATTGATGGTGTACCGCAATCAACCCCTCTTCGTAATGGTTCTTTAGGCGTAAAAACGTTAGACGCCAGCGCAATAGCGCGCATTGAAGTCATAAAAGGCGCAACGTCTATTTATGGTAATGGTGCCTCAGGTGGCATTATTAACTACATAACAAAACAAGCGCGTAGTGATGGTAAACCTGAAGGTGAAATAAGTATTTCAAGCCGCTTTAGCGCTGTTAAATTAGCAGAAAGTGGCGGCGGTAGAGTATCAGCCGCAGTAAACGGTAAGCTCGACCAACTAAGCTACCTGCTAACAGCAAGCTATGAAGAAAACGGCGTACAACGCGATGCAGAGGGCGATATTTTAGGCTTGCAATATGGTTTATCTGATTCTGAAACTCAAAACTATTTTACCAAACTAACTTATGATTTTGACGACGAAAAGCAACTGCAGTTTAGCTATAACTTTTACAGCTCACAGCAAAAAACTGATTTAGGCGATGTTACTGGCGATGGCAATATAGGGGAGAAAACATACGCTATACACGTCCCCTTAGAGCTTCAAAAACAAGGTAAGCCGCAAGGCCCTGAAGGCAACGAAAATATAACCCTAAAATATGTTGATTACGCGCTGTTTGAAAACACACAAATGACCCTCGATCTGTATAAACAAAATATAGAAAACGTATTCTTTTTCTCAACCGCTTTAGCCAATCTTGATGAAGGTTATACCGGTGGTCAATCAGTTATTAAATCAGACAAGCAAGGTGCCAGAGCTACATTTAATAGCCAGTTTGATTTTGAAAACGTAACAGCCACCCTAATCTACGGTATTGATGCTTTAAACGATAAAACATCGCAACCTTTAGTAGATGGCCGTGTGTGGGTGCCAGAAATGGACATGGAAAGTGTCGCAGGCTTTTTACAAACCAAATGGGTAATAAACGACGACATTATTGTAAAAGCGGGTGTAAGAAACGAAAGCATTGATTTGAGCGTAAGTGACTACCAAACGCTAAAACTTTGCAAAACCGCATCGCAATGTTCAGTACCATTAAATGTGCGTGGCGACACCATTAATTACGATGCAACAACCTATAATGCCGGTATTAAATATAACTTAACAGCTGCCTTTAGCCCGTTCTTTAGTTACTCACAGGGCTCTGATATTTCTGATATTGGCCGCCTACTTCGCGCAGCAACCGTTGACGATATTGCACTTATTCAAACACAAGCCTCAATAATCGACAATTACGAAGTTGGTTTTACTTCACAGTTTGAAAACGTGCGTTTTGAATTTGCTCTTTACAGAAGTACCTCAGAGCTTGGTACAAGTAATGAGTATAATGAAATAACGGGTGTTTACGAACCTGTACGTGCACCACAAGAAATATGGGGATACGAAGGGTTAGTTAATTACACTATTACCCAAGATCTTAAATTAAGCGCAACGTACAGCTATGTTGAAGGTAAAAATACCGAGGCCGATGACTATTTAGGGGCAAGCCAAATTAGCCCACCTAAAGCAACAGCGAATGTAACGTGGCAAACAAATGACGAGCTATCGCTTGCAATGAGCTTTTTATATGTAGGCGACAGAAAGCGTTTTGATAAAAATGCACAGGGCCAATACTCTGGCGATCAGGGCCCTGTTAGTAGCTACAACACATTCAACTTAAGTGGCCAATACAATGTTAACGCCAAGTGGAGTGGGTATTTTGGAATAGAAAACCTATTCAATAGTGATTACTACCCTGCCCGCGCACAGGCTTACACCTACGGTGGATATAACATTAAAGGATTAGGCACAACGGCAACGCTGGGTGCTAAATATCAATTTTAACAAATAAACACACGTTATAGGCATGCCCTGCATGCCTATATGCTCAACAAACCCCGCATAAATAAACACCTCACTTTTTATCTAGCAATCATGATCTTGTATTAGATGCTAATGCAAATAAAAAACTGTCCATAAACCAAGCAGTAACGCAAACTTAAATAAGAATCAAAACCAATAGTAACGCAATGATTTTTATAGAGAAAACTTGCAATATAGGTTATTTGTACTACACTGCATACAATTGAAATAGTTAAGGCGATTTATCATGAAAGGTAATCAAAAAGTAATCGATGCGTTTAATACATTGTTAGCTAACGAATTAGCAGCAATCGATCAGTATTTTATACACTCGCGCATGTATGACGACTGGGGTTTAAACAAACTATACGAGCGCCTTAACCACGAAATGGAAGAAGAAAAAGATCACGCAGACTGGCTTATTAAGCGCATCTTGTTTTTAGAAGGTGTACCAAATATGACTAAGCGCCGTGATTTACTTATCGGTAACGATGTAAAAAGCATGATGCAAAACGATTTAACACTAGAGCTTGAAGTAGTTGCGTGTGTTAAAGACGTCATCGCAATATGTGAAGAACAACAAGATTATCAATCTCGTAGCATTTTAGAAAAACTGTTATTTGATACCGAAGAAGACCATGTTTACTGGTTAGAGCAACAACTTGGCTTAATTGATAAGATTGGTTCTGAAAATTATCATCAAGCACAAATGGCTTAGTAGGAGCATATTATGAAAGGCGATAAAGACGTTATTGCAGCGCTTAATAAAGTACTCGCTAATGAGCTTGTTGGTATTAACCAATACTTTTTACATGCACGCATGTTTAAAGATTTTGGTTTCACTCAACTAGACAAAGCAGATTACAAAGTATCAATTCAAAAAATGAAAAACGCCGATCGTTTAATCGAACGTATTTTGTTTTTAGAAGGCTTACCAAATCTTCAAGACTTAGGCCGATTACGTATTGGTGAAAACAGCGAAGAAATGATTGCAGCTAATATGGGTTTTGAACTCGATACTATTGATGAGTTACGTAGCGCAGTTAAACTGGCTGAAAACAAAAAAGATTATATTACCCGTGAAGCTCTTGATCACATTTTAAATGAACAAGAAGAGCAAATTGATTGGTTAGAAACCCAACAATTACTTATTAAAAATACGGGTATTAAAAACTACTTGCAGTCTCAACTGTAAATAGTAACAAGCATAAAAAAAGCAGCTAAAAAGCTGCTTTTTTTATATCTAAGTTTTTATATGTAATTAAGCAACTTGATCCGTTACATCAGCAATCTGAATAAGTCTGCGATTAAGGATCTTTTTAGTACAACCACAACACTTACCGCATTGGCTGCCTACTTTAAGCTCTTTAGTTAATTCACGCATGGTCGTTGCACCATCGTCAATTGTTTGCTCAATTTTTTTATCAGTCACACCGTGACATAGACAAATATACATGAATACAAACCACTCTCAATTTCATTTAGTACGTACATACTAATCTAAACGAAAATGGTTATCAATTGTTATTTAGATAATATGTATTATTTAAAAATTTTTTTGGCCAGTGCCACTTAAATTGAGAATTCGCGGCAGCTTGAGAATAGTTTGAATTTCAAGCAAGGTGTGGCACTCAGATTGAGATTTATTAATTAAAGTTCACCTTAAATCTAAGTAAGGTTAGGTTTAGGCAAATATTTGAATGGTTGAAAATTAATTACATTAAGGCTTTAAAAACCTTAATGTATAAATACGGAATTTATGGGTAGGTGATTTCCGGTTTGTGCCAGTGTAGGTCGGATAAGCGAAGCGCCATCCGACACAGTAAGATACCTTGCCAATTATTATCAACATTTTATGTTGTCGAGTGGCTGGAGAGTGCCATGAGCGGACATTTATAAAGCTTGGCGTAAGGTACGCCAACACCACACTTGCAAAACCAGTTACACTGCAAACTTAAACTGCCGAGTGTCAGGCGTCACTTTGCCTTGATGCATTTTTTATGTTGTTTATGCAAAGGCAGCAGCAAGATTT